>CAZAXU010000003.1:63630-88638 GCA_964489245.1 uncultured Flavobacteriaceae bacterium | reverse complement strand
AAGCTTAAGAAAAATAAAGATTCACATGAATATATTATTTCACGTGAGAACATTCACTAAATAACATAACATTTGGTGAATCTATTAACAAAAATATTATCTTTGCAAGAAAAAATATGTACATAAGATATCTAGAAAAGGAAATAGAAAATAAAGTTGGGTCAGGAAAAGCAGTTGTTTTAATGGGACCAAGACAAGTTGGAAAAACAACTTTGATAGAAAAAATCCTGAAAGACAAAGACTATCTGTTACTTGATGGGGACGACCCAAGAACAAGAACTTTATTGACAGAACCTAATACCGAACAAATTCGTTCAATTTTGGGCAAGTATAAATATGTTTTCATTGATGAAGCCCAAAGAATAAAAGGTATTGGACTTACAATGAAAATAATTACAGACAGGTTTAAGGACGTTCAATTATTTACAAGTGGTTCATCTTCTTTTGATTTATCCAACCAAATAAACGAACCTTTAACAGGTCGAAAATGGGAATATCGGTTATTTCCTATTTCGTGGGAAGAATATGAAAAACACCACGGATATTTATATTCTGAGCAACAACTTGAAAATAGATTGTTATACGGTCTTTACCCGGACGTTTTAAACCATCCTGATGATGAAGTCGGTGTACTAAGAAATTTAGTGAATAGTTATCTGTATAAAGACATTCTTTCATTTGCCAATATACAAAAGCCCGAAATATTGGATAAATTGGTTCAGGCATTAGCCTTGCAAGTAGGAAGTGAAGTAAACTATTCCGAATTGGCACAAATTGTAAATGTTGACAAAAATACCGTAAGTAAATACATTGATATTCTTCAAAAAGGATTTATAATTTTTAAGTTAGGAAGTTTTAGCCGCAATCTTCGCAACGAAATAAAAATGAATAAGAAAATATATTTCTATGATAACGGTATTCGCAATATGCTGATAGGAAATTTTAATCATCTTGAGTTAAGGGCAGATAAAGGGGCTTTGTGGGAAAACTTTTTGATTTCGGAGAGAATAAAACAAATTGAATATAAACAGAGTCTTGCACGCATTTATTTTTGGAGAACCAGACAGCAACAAGAAGTAGATTTTGTAGAAGAACACAGCGGGAAAATATATGGATATGAATTTAAATGGAATAACAGGAAAAAAGCACGATTGCCAAAGACTTTTATTGAAGCATATAACGCCGAAAGTAAAGTAATTGACAGAAGTAATTTCAGAGAATTTGTAAAAATATAAAAAGCCAGCTCCCGCCGGTGCACGATTATATCGCGTACCAAAAGCCTCTACCACCGCAAAATTTGCAACTTTAAACCCTAGCGTTTACTTATCCTTAATTAACTTCTAGCATCGTTAATTGAAATAAACCTAGTAGGTTTAAACAAAACAATTCGGTTTGTCAGAATCCGGTGATATTGCGCTAATTGACAAAGCATAATTTAAAATCACAAAACAATAGCGTGGGTCTTTTATTTTAAATTATGCTTATATAAATTTATTGTATCTTTGTTTGTAAACCGGAACTGCGTTTAGCAGGGCGTTGTAGTGCATTTGACAAAAATCAGTTTTTAAAGAAGATATGAAGTTGAATTTCAAAAAATTAAGAATATCAAAATCAGAATTAAGGTCTTTTATTTTAACTCTGATTGCAACTTTGGCAGGTGTATTTATTGCAATATTCTTGACAAATTCAGGAATACGGAAAAAAGAAAAAGAAGATACAATTAAACTTCTGAATACGTCAAGATTGATATTAACTGACACAAAAGCTTATAGCCAAATATTAGTCAGAACAGTCAAAGAACTCGAAAAAGATACTATTAATAACAATAATGAAAAAATATCTCAAATGAAGGAAAATAATCCAATTCCTTTTCCATATCTGTTAGAAACTATTATAACAAACGAAATTATATCTAAGAATATGTCGGAATATTCCCATAGCCAAATTTACACAGGATTGATAAACTTGAAAAAATTAGCGAACTACCAAATGGTTGAAACATACGAACAATTATTATCTGAATTAATAACCTTAATAGGTTTGGAAATACAATACCAAAAAGGAGATTTAGATATAGATAAAATTGAAAGTAGAATGAAAACAAAACGTAAGGAACTGAAAAAAAAGTATACCAATAAGAATATTTTGGAAATTAGCACGGAATAACCCCCCGATTATATCGCATACCGAAAGTACCCCCACCCTATAAGAAAATATAGAATTTTTATCATCGTCAAATTGTCTTTGTAAAGAAAACTTCACAAAAGGAATATAAAATGTTAAAGAAATTACCTATAGAAAAAGATATCAAAATAATTATAAGTTTTACAGTCAAGATTTGTTGAAATCCGGAATTTGTCCGAGAAGTTACAAGTTTACATCAAGCTTTAGAAATTCAGCAAGCCTTTGGTTTTCCAATAGCGAAGTTTAAACAACATAGATGCTTTTTCCCATTGGGTGGTGACAATATAATAGAGCGAAAGCACGCAGGCGGCAATCCATTTCAGCAAGTTGCGCAACAAGGCATAAAAATAGGCGTGTTGCCCTTTTGTTTTATACATTTCTCTATAGGTTTTTCCCAATTCAATTGCTTGAGATTTGATATGAGATTTCGATATTTTTTCTTTGGATATCAGGTGCCATACCACCAAATCGCCAAAATAATAAATCGGAATGTTCAGTCTGGCAATTCTCCTAAACAAATCACCTTCAAAGGTTCCCGGTGTAATCAGATTTTTCTCGTTATATTTTTCAGTATTAAATTTGCCCGCTCGTTCAAACACATCTTTTGAAATAAGCATATTGGCAGCCAAAGGGTTTTTCTTTTTCGGAAAATTGGTTTTTTCTCCCAAGTTGATCTCGGCAAAATAGGGCATGACATATTTTGAAATCCAGGCAGGTTTTTGGTGTTCAAAAACCGGCGCAACTTTTCCGCCTCCGGCAATATTTTTTATCTCTCCCTGAAAATTAGTTTCCAAAAAATGAAAATAGTCTTTATGAAAAGTGATATCATCATCCACAAAAACGAGTAATTGCCCTTGTGCCATTTCAATTCCTTTGTTCCAAGCATATTGAACCCCTTGCCTACTCTCCCTATGATATTTAAGGTTAAATCTGCGATGTGCATGTCTGAAATCCATAACAACTTTCTCAACATCTTCGGTTGAATTGTTGTCTATAACCAAAAACTCAAATTGTTTACAATTGAATTGTTGCACAAGCATGCTGTCCAAAAGTTCTTGTAACAATTTCAAACGGTTATAGGTTGGTATGATAATCGAGAACTTTTTCAATTGTGTTGTTTTTTATAATGAAAAAATAGACCGCCTGCAACAAAAACAGCAAACAACAGAAATGAAATCAATGAAATTTTTCCGCCTGTTTTCACCACTTGAGGCGTAAACATAAATTCAATCTTATGTTTGCCTGCCGGAATATGTATGCCGCGTAAAGCATAATCCACTTTGAAAATTTGTGTTTTGATGCCATCTACAACGGCAAACCACCCGTCTTTATAAAAATTCTCTGAAAACACGGCAAAACCATCGTTCTCATTTTCAGATTC
Organism: uncultured Flavobacteriaceae bacterium; assembly: GCA_964489245.1. Taxonomy (GTDB): domain Bacteria; phylum Bacteroidota; class Bacteroidia; order Flavobacteriales; family Flavobacteriaceae; genus CAZAXU01. Next base: position 85,073 of record CAZAXU010000003.1, on the reverse strand, counting down.
ATAGACCAAACGCTCAGGATGATATTGTTTCAGCATAATTCTTGACAGACTGTCTTTTTTATATGCCGTTTGAAAATCTTTTTTATACTTCAGGTTGAGCACCGCTGTTTTCTTGGTGTCGATTTCTTTGAGTTCCAATATTTCTTGATTTTCATCTTTGACAAACTTCAAATTTTCTACAAACCATGCATTTCCATTGGCTTCTCCATTGAGCTGAACGCTTTGTTTATCCTTGTTTGGAACAATCAGATATTTGACATTATACATATTCAACAATTCGGGCATAATATTTCCGGACATATAAAAATCGAACAAATCTTGCATTCTTCGTGGCTTTGCAGCATGATATCCACCCAATTGCTTATGAAAATAAGAAGTCAAACCATCGGTGAGCGGACTACGCGACAAATTCATCACCCGATAATAAGATTTATCTTTCAGAATCTCTTGATCTGCATCGGTTGGTCTGAAAAACCGATTATAATAGTTTGCATCCACAAAACTGTCTTCATTCACGTAACGCCTGTCCACACCTGCCAAATCAAACAAAATCAAAACCGCCAATGCCGGCACCAAAACCGCCGATTCAATTTTCTGTTTCAAATAACCCCACAGAATTCCACCTGCTAATAGAATCAGAAGCAATGAGCGAATACTGTCTGAGCGCAACATGGCTTTTCTGTCTTCAATCAAGGCATCTAAAAATCCGTATTTGGCAAAGAGCGTATCCGAAGCCCCTGAAAAGTCGAACATGGCACTTCCAAGCAGGATGAACACCAACAATAAACCGCTCAAGCCACCAAGTGCAATATATAATTTCTTTTGTTTTTCTTCTACAGATAAATCTGATTTCATGAATGAGTATAAGCCGAGAACCGCCAATATCGGCAACAGAAACTCGACAATCACCTGAATAGATGATACCGCTCTGAACTTGTTATACATCGGAACATAGTCAATGAAAAAGTCTGTCAAAAAACTCAAATTCTTACCCCAAGACAACAGAAGCGTGAAAATCACCGCCGCAACAATCCATTTTTTATGAATACCTTTATAGAACAAAAGCCCTAAAAAGGCAAGAAATATCGTGATTGCACCGATATATGCCGGCGCGGCAACAATGGGTTGTTTGCCCCAATAAGTGCTCACGCTTGAAACAAAGTCTTTTGCTTGGCGCTTATCTGTTTTGGCAATCAGTGCTTTATACAAATGTGAATCTTCACCTAAATTTTCGCTGTTGGAACCGCCCATAAACCTAGGCACCAACAGATTGAAAGTTTCGGCAATGCCATAGCTGTATTCGGTGATATAATCTTTAGATAAACCATGTTTGGCTTCTTTTTTACTTCCGTCGGGGTTGATATTCAAAATGTTTTCTCCTCTGATGCTGTATTTCACATACTCCTTTGATGGCAGAATATTGGTGGCATTCGTGCTCAATCCCAAAAAAGCGGCAATCAATAATATCAATAATTCTTTTGAGAATATTTTTATTTCTTTTTTTTGATAGGCTTCAATCAAAAAGAACAGTCCTAAAAACAACACGGCAAACATCAGATAATAAGTCATCTGATAGTGTTTTGTATTGATTTCAAGCGATAGTGCCAAAGTGGTTAATATGAATCCTAAAAAATATTTTTTACGCTCAAAAACCAAGAGAATTCCTGCCAGCACCAACGGAAAATAGGCAATTGCCCGCACTTTTGCCAAATGCCCTACGCCGATAATAATCAAATAATATGTAGAAAAACCAAAAGCCAAAGACCCTAGCACGGCTATTTTCCAGTCCATACGCATCACCAACATCAAAATATAGAATGAGATGAAATATAAAAACAGAAAATTAGCGGGTCTCGGCAAAAAATTTATTGCCTTATGCAATTTCAGCGTATAATCATTCGGGAAACCGGTTCCTAAAACATAAGTGGGCATCCCTCCGAAAGTTGAATTGGTCCAATAAATATTTTTTCCTTCTTTTTTCTGATAAGTCATTCGCTCTTTTTCCATGCCTTTTGACATGAGTACATCGCTTTGATTGAGCACTTTTCCTTTCAGAACAGGATTGAAATAGATAAGAGAAATCAAAATAAAAATGCCTATTGCAACAAAATGCGGAACTAATTTCTTATAATCGAAGTTCGATTTCATAAATTCTTTGGTTTGGGCTGTAAAAGTAAGAAATTATTTGGAATGCCATTTGCCCATTCCGCAGAAAAGCACAAGTATCACAAAAAAAGAGCATAAAAAAAACCTACGCACAATGGTAGGTTTTCTCACAATAAAAAATTTATTCAGTGTATATTAAATTACTTTAACATCAACTGCATTCATTCCTTTTTTTCCTTCTTTAAGGTCAAACTCAACAGCGTCACCTTCGCGAATTTCATCGATTAATCCTGAAACGTGTACAAAGTATTCGTTTTCTGTTTCGTCCTCTTTAATGAATCCATAACCTTTGGACTCATTGAAAAATTTTACTGTTCCTTTTTTCATTTTATGATTTAAAAAATTATGTGGCGAAGTTAATATTAAATATTGAAATACAAGCATTTATTTTAATATTTATTTATTTATTTTTATTTCAGGAAAATACTGAAACTTCCGTAGTACTTTTGAACAGGTTTTTTAGGGCGTTTTTTCCAGATTGCCGGAATACGTCTGTAGAATCCGAAATGTGCTTTGATAATGGCAAAGCTATGTCTTGGTTTTCCTTGAAAGATAAACATAATTCCTGCCAATCCGTCCAACAACAAGCGAGAAAAAATAACTATCGGAATCAATTGCAAAGGCAAGTTTTTCAGTAGCATCATCAAATTATTCCTAAAATTCAAATAGGTTTTAAACGGGTTTTGGTTGCTCAAGCTGGCGCCACCCAAATGATAGACCGTTGATGCGGGAATATATTTTATGTCGTGAGATTGATGTTGGGCGCGCCAACAAAAATCTATCTCTTCTTGATGCGCAAAGAAGCTTTCATCAAAGCCTCCCAAGCTTTTAAAAACAGATGATCTCACCATCAAACAAGCTCCCGACGACCAAAAAATTTCTTTCTCTTGTTCATATTGCCCCTTGTCATCTTCTATTTTGAACAATATTCTGCCGTCACAATACGGATATCCGAAAAAATCTATGAATCCTCCCGCCGCTCCGGCATATTCAAACTTGGTTTTATCTTTATAATCCTTGATTTTAGGCTGGATAACGGCTGTTTTCGGGTTATTGGCAAAGTGACTCCTGACAGGCTCCAACCAATGCTTGGTAACTTCCAAGTCAGAATTGACCAAGGCATAAATATCAGCTTCAATTTGTGACAATCCTTTGTTGTATCCTCCGGCATAGCCGTAGTTTTTGTCCAATTGAATGATTTTTACATGCGGAAAATCGGTTCGCAATAACGAAATCGACTCATCTGTTGATGCGTTGTCAATCACATAGACATCGGCAAAATCAGAATATTTAACAACAGAAGGCAAAAACCGAGATAACAATTCGGCTCCGTTCCAATTTAATATGACAACCGCAATTTTCAAATGTTTGTTCGTTTTTCTCCTGAGAAATCAGGTATTTCCTTTAAATATTTGTATGTGTTGTGCTCAAAATCCATTTGGCAAATATAGTGTTTCAAACCATTTGTCAATAACAAATAGGGCGCTTTCAAAATCCAATTATATTGACTTGCCTGATCAAAGGTTTTTTGAGTGATTTTTTGCTCGGGAGACTTGCACTCGACCAAAATTTCAGGTTGCATGTTTCTGCCAAACACAACCACATCATATCTTCTGTTTAATCCATTGACATCCAACTTCTTTTCAACTGAAATCAATGACTTTGGATATTGCTTCTCAGCTATCAGAAAATGAATCAGATGTTGCCGCACCCACTCCTCCGGAGTCAACAGATAATAAGCCTTTCTGATTTCATCAAAAATATATGTTTTATTTTCCCTATTTTTGTATCGGAATGAAACACTCGGAAAATTCAATTTTTTCATGATGTAAAGTTGCATTTTTTTTTGAATCCTGCCAAAGGAATTTAGAAATCAAGATAAAATGAAAGAAATTTTATAAAACCAATTGATGAAAGAAGTCAATCAAATCATAGAACAGCTTAAAAAAAAGAAATATAAACCCGTTTATTTCCTATCGGGTGACGAGGCTTTTTTTATTGATAAAATAAGCAATTATATCGAGAAAAATATTTTGCCCGAAGAAGCAAAGAGTTTTGATCAAATGTTGCTCTATGGCATGGATGTAAATGTTCAAGAACTGGTTTTGCAAGCCCGCCGATTCCCGATGATTGGAGACAAACAAGTCATCATCATCAAAGAAGCGCAACATCTTTTCAGAAAAAAAGCTGAAACAGATGCTTTTGAAAGCTATCTGAACAATCCTGCAGAAAATACCATTCTTGTTTTTAACTATAAATATAAAAAAATTGATAAACGCAAAAAAATATTTAAGCTGATTCAAGAAAAAGGAGTTTATTTCGAAGCAAAAAGGCTCTATGAAAACGAAACCTTAAACTGGATTGTATCCACCGCTAAAGAAATGAGCTATGAAATCGATTTGAAAAGCGCACAAATGTTATTGGATTTTCTCGGCACAGATTTATCTAAAATCTATAATGAACTGGATAAACTAAGCTTGTTATTGCCCAAAAACTCGAGAATCACTCCTGAAACCATTGAAATCAATATTGGTATCAGCAAAGAATTTAATAATTTTGAGTTGAAATCTGCCATTGCCTTGGGCAACTATCATAAAGCCCAGAATATTATCAATTATTTTTCATCAAACCCCAAGGAACACGCCATTGCATCCATATTGCCTTTGTTGTATAATTTCTTCAGAGATTTGTTTATCTATCACAGTCTGAACGACCAAAGCAAATTTTCTGTTGCCAGAGCCTTAAAAATAAATCCGTATTTTTATCAGGAATATCAACGGGCAGCCATCATATATCCGATGAAAAAAGTGACTAAAAATATCGGCTATTTACGCAAAGCCGATATGCAAAGCAAAGGTGTAGATGCCGGAAACATGACACACAAAGACATCTTGAACGAACTGATATTCAAACTAATGCACTAAAATCATGACATCAAAAAAATATATATTGGAACGTCCGAAAAGTATAGAAAAGTTGGAAGGATTTTTGCAAAGCATTTTTAGAAAAAATCCAAATAAACATTACATCATTAAAATTGAAACGGCATATATTCCTTTGGAAAATCTTCTGAATATCTTGCATAGCAATCAAAAAAAAATCGAACAATTCAGAGCCAACAAATCTTTGGTACTGCTCACCGAAGATTATTCTTATGATGAGCTCCCCGAATTTATTTCTGTGGCTCCCACAGAAGAAGAAGCTGTTGACATCATTGAATTTGAAGAAATTGAAAGAGATTTAGGCTTCTGAACAATCCGTTCTGCCATTGCAATATCATTTTCAAATACAAAATAGCCCGAAAATGCTATTAAACTTTGATTTTTCCGCTTGCTGTTTTTCACTTTCTGTTTTTAGTCTCTTGATTAGGAATACTTTTTGAAATCATCTATCTTTGTACGACATATTAAAAACACTATCATGAAAAAATATTTAGCATATCTCTTGGTCATTTTTATAAGCCTTAGCACAACTGCCCAACAAAAAAAACTCAGTTTGGAAGATGCCGTTTTAGGCTATTATAAAGGACTCTATCCAAAAAGTCTAAGTAATTTGCAATGGATCAAAAACACAGATCATTTTCTATATAAGAAAGATGGCAAAATTCTGATTAAAAATGCAGAAAATCAAAACCTGAAAGAAATTGATTTGAATGAATTCAAAACAGTTTTTCCCGAGAAAAAACGCTTGCCCTACATAGAAACTGCAACAAATGAATATCTAATGTTTTCAGAAGAAGCAAGCAAAGTGCTTTACAACTATAACAACAAAAGCTTTCAAAAAATAAAATATCCGAAAGAAGCGCAAAACATCGATTTCAATATCAAAAATAAAAGTATTGCCTACACCATCAACAACAATTTATATTTGGCAAATACCGAATCGGAACAAATTCCCGTAGCCGTAAACGAGAACAAAAATATTGTCAGTGGACAAGCCATTGCCAGAAGTGAATTTGGCATCACCAACGGAACTTTCTGGTCGCCGAGTGGAGATAAGTTGGCTTTCTATCAAAAAGACGAAACTGATGTTGCCGACTATCCTTTGGTGGATATCACCGTAACACCTGCCAAGCTCAAGAATATCAAATATCCCATGAACGGTCTCGGTAGTGAAGAACCCGGATTGGGCATCTATGATTTGAGACAGCAAAAAACCGTCTATCTGAAATTGTTTAACAAGGCAGGCAAAAATCACTATATCACCAACACAACTTGGGATTCTAATGAAAAATACATCTATCTTGCAGAAATCAACCGTGACCAAAATCATATGTGGTTCAACAAATATAGTGCACAAACGGGCGAATTCATACAAACACTTTTTGAAGAACAAAACGAAAAATGGACAGAACCGGAACATCCTGCATTTTTTATTCCCAACAATAAAAACGAATTTATTTGGTTGAGCGAAAGAGACGGTTATATGAATCTGTATAAATATAACACCAAAGGAAAACTAATCAAACAACTGACCAAAAACAAATGGGTGACCAATGATATATTAGGATTTTCAGACAAAGGAAGATATGCCTACGTCTATGGAACCGGACAGGATGCCAGAGAAAAACATTTGTTTCGTGTAGATACCAAAAAAGGAAAAATAAAGGCTGTAACACCAAAATCAGGCTATCATTATTTTATGCTGAGTGATAACGGCAGAAATTATCTCGATATTTTTTCAAATACAAAAACACCGAGAATCATCACTTTGGGAAAAACCCGTAAATACAGTGAAAACCGATTATTTGAAGCGGAAAACCCTTTGAAAGGATATCATTTGCCAAGTCCTGAAATGTTTAGTATCAAAGGAGAATACGGAGACAAACTATATGTCCGCATGTTTAAACCTGCAAATTTTGATGCAAATAAAAAATATCCTGTTTTGATCTATGTTTATGGCGGACCACATGCGCAACTGGTTCAAAACCGATGGCTTGGAGGCGCACCCCTTTGGATGCCATGGTTAGCTGACCAGGGATATATTGTTTTTACTCTTGACGGGCACGGTTCTGAAAACAGAGGCTTTACTTTTGAAAGTGTAATTCACAGACAATTGGGCGTAGTGGAAATGAAAGACCAAATTCACGGCGTGGAATATCTCAAGTCTTTGCCCTATGTTGACGACGACAGAATTGCTGTCCACGGATGGAGTTTCGGCGGATTTATGACATGCTCTCTCCTGACCACTTATCCCGATGTGTTTACAACAGGAGTTGCCGGAGGACCGGTCACCGATTGGAAATGGTATGAAGTGATGTATGGCGAACGCTATATGGATACGGAAAAACAAAATCCAAAAGGCTTCAAAAAAACAAGTGTTATCAACAAAATCAAAAATCTTAAGGGAAAACTATTGACCATCCACGGCTATCAAGATGATGTAGTTGTGCCGCAGCATAATATCGCCTTGCACCGCGAAGCCGTGAAAAACGGCATTCAAATGGACTTTTATCTCTATCCAACACACCCACATAATGTTCGTGGCAAAGACAGGGCTCATTTGATGCGAAAAGTTTTGGACTATATCATGCAAAATAACAAGTAAAAAAAAGCCAAAAAAAATAGAAAAAAGTGTCACAGAAGAAAAAAGTTTTTAAAAACAATATCAACATAAGAAACAAGAAAGCTCGTTTCAATTATGAAATCCTTGATAAATTTGTTGCCGGAATTCAATTGGTAGGTACAGAGATCAAGGCTATTCGTGAGGGGAAAGCCAGTCTTTCGGATAGTTTCTGTGAATTCAACGATCGAGGCGAATTGTTTGTCGTGAATATGTATATCAACGAATACAGCCACGGCACACACTACAATCATTTGCCCAAAAGAGAACGAAAACTTTTACTTCAAAAAAAAGAATTAAAAAAAATGCGTCGTGAAGTGGACAAAAATGGCATGACTATTGTCCCGCTAAGAATGTTTATCACGGAAAAAGGATGGGCAAAGATGGAAATTGCAACGGCAAAAGGAAGAAAAAGATATGACAAAAGACAAGTGCTCAAAGAAAGAGATATCAAAAAAGATTTGGATCGAGTAAGAAAACAATATAAAATATAATTTTCTTGAAATATTGAACCTAAAATGCAAATTAAATTTTAACAACTCACATATATTTAATATATTTGTAACAATTAAACATACTATCATGAAAAAAATTAGTAAAACTATTCTGATGATGCTCATTCTAGCATCTGTTGTCATTGCCTGTTCAACAGTGAAAATGACAGGAAGAAGCCAATTCAATATGGTGCCTAACTCACAAATATTTCCGGCATCATTTGCACAATACAACGGTTTTTTGCAAGAACATCCTACATCAACCGATCAAACACAAACCGAAAGAATTCACAGAATCGGGAACCGTTTGATTAAAGCCACACAATTGTATTACAAAAAAAACGGCTGGGAAAAAGATTTGGAGGGCTATAAGTGGGAAATCAACTTGGTAAAAGATAAACAAATGAATGCTTTCTGTATGCCGGGAGGAAAAATTGTTTACTATGACGGCTTGCTTAAAGTAACCACAACAGACGATGAGATTGCTACAGTGATGGGACACGAAATTTCGCATGCACTTGCCAACCATGGAGCGGAAAGAATGAGCATGGCTTACGGGCAGCAACTTGGCGCTGTTTTAACCATGCTTGCTACTAGAAATGCAAAACCTCAAGATCAACAAAAATGGATGCAAATTTATGGCTATGGTTCTACATTGGGATTGATGTTGCCATACAGCAGAAAACATGAGGCAGAAGCAGATAAGATGGGGCAAATATTAATGGCTGTTGCCGGATATAACCCCGATGCCTGTGCAGGAGTTTGGGTAAAAATGAGTAAACTTGGCGGACAACAACCTCCTGAATTCTTAAGCACACACCCATCTAACCAACGAAGAATGGGTAATTTAAAGGCTTGGGCACCCAATGCTAAAAAAATTGCCAGAAAATTCGGTGTGTATAGTCATTGATACAGCATTCTTTGATTTAGATAAATCCAAAAAAAATCATATCTTTGAAATCCCTGAATAAATTTTCGGGGATTTTGTTTTTATATGAAAATTGAAAAAGGAGATAAAAAAGTTATCCGGGCATGGGCTTTCTACGATTGGGCAAACTCAGCCTATGCCTTGGTTATCAGCTCTGCTATTTTTCCTATATTTTTTGAAAAAGTCACCAACAGAAATGGTAATGATATTCTGCATTTTTTAAGTTTTTCCTTTAAAAACACAGAACTTTATTCCTATGCATTGGCTTTTTCATTTCTGATGGTAGCGCTCTTATCTCCCATCCTTTCTTCTATCGCAGATTATAGCGGGAACAAAAAACAATTCATGAAATTTTATACTTATTTGGGCGCATTTTCAACCGCTATGCTTTTTTTCTTCAAAGGACCTGAAACTGTCTGGCTGGGCATATCCTTTAGTGTTTTGGCAAGCATTGGATTTTGGGGGAGTCTGGTTTTTTATAACGCTTTCTTACCGGAAATTGCCCATACGGAACAACAAGACAAAGTCAGTGCAATGGGTTTTGCATATGGATATATAGGTTCTGTTATTTTAATGATTTTTAATTTAACCATGATCCTTCAACCGCAATGGTATGGCATCACAGATGCCACACTTCCTTCCAGAATCTCTTTTCTAAGCGTGGGAATATGGTGGATTGTCTTTGCGCAATACCCGCTGCATGTACTCCCGAATAATGTTTATGATGTAAAACCACCGAAACAAAAAGGATATTTATTGAAAGGCTATAAAGGCTTGAAAAGTGTTTTTTATGAATTATTGAATTATGAAAATCTAAAAAAATTTCTGACTGCATTCTTTCTATATAGTTTTGCCGCACAGACAATATTTTATGTTGCCGGACTCTTCGGGAGCAAAGAACTGGGGCTGGACGCCGGAAAACTTATCACACTCATTCTAATCATTCAACTGGTTGGAATTGTCGGGGCGTTGGGGTTTTCCAGAATTTCAAGAATTATCGGCAACATTAGAGCGCTGCAAGTTATTCTGGTTATTTGGATTGGCATCACTCTCGGCGCTTATATGCTTAACAAAAATAATCCGAACGTTGAAATTCAGTTCTATATTCTCGGTGCTTTTGTGGGCTTGGTGATGGGTTCCATTCAAGCTCTTTCTCGCTCTACCTACTCCAAGATGTTACCCAAAGAAACGCATCAACACGCCACTTTCTTCAGTTTCTATGATTTTTCTGAAAAAATTGCCATCGTGTTGGGAACATTCTCTTTTGGAGCACTCGAAGCCATAACCGGATCGATGAAAGCTGCTATTCTGTTGATGTCTTTTGTTTTTCTGTCCGGAATTGTTGTGCTAAGCTTGATTAGAAGAAAAAATATTTGATATGATAGTCATCGTGTCACTATTCTAATTTGAAATGAGTGATAATTTTATAAACATGTCAACCAAGGTAAGGATAAATAGAACCGCAGCAATCATCCGTCAATTTGTCAATTCATCAATCTTCAAAACGCTCTTAACAGCATCGGCAATAATTTTGACACCTTCATCGATTTGGTCAATATCCATATTTGAAAAAGCCAAACGGAAATTATTATTTTTTTTAGCCATTGGATCAAAGGTTTTTCCGGTTACAAAAACAGCACCGTTTTTGATACTTTCTTTCAAAATTTCAGTGCTGTCAACTCCCTCGGGCAATTCAAACCAAAAATAGAAACCACCCGCAGGTTCATTCCATTTCACCTCGATTGGCATATATTTCTGTAAAGCTTGCTGCATCAATGTTTTTCTCTTGGCATACTCCTGTCTAATCCTTTTCAAATAATAATCCAACTTTCCCTGAACCATAAATTCATTGGCAATGACTTGCGTAAAGTTAGGACTACACGCATCAATCCCCTGCTTGATTACTTGTGCTTTTTCATAGATTTCAGGCGATGCCAACATCCAACCCAACCTAAATCCGGGACCCAATATTTTAGAGAATGAACCGGTATAAACAATTTCCACATCAGTGGTGTTCATTGCCATAACCGGCATGGTCAAAGCCTTGGTTTCATCATCGAAATAAAGTTCATTATAGGCATCATCTTCTAAAAGAATTATATCTCTTCCTTTTAAAATTTCCAAAAGTTGTTCTCTTTTTTCCTTACTATAAATAATCCCCGCAGGGTTATGAAAATTGGGAATGATATACAAAATCTTTGGATTATATTGATCTAATATTTCAGATAAAGTGTCTAAATCCAAACCGTCACTCAACAACGGAATGCCTTTTATTTTTGCCTGAAATGCTTTAAAAACCGCAATACCCCCGATAAAACTCGGGGTTTCGGTCAAAACCAAATCACCCGGATCTATAAATTCCATCCCCAAGATGTTTATGGCTTGCAAAGAACCGGTTGTAATCATCAGTTTGTGTGTATCAACAGGCAATCCTTTTTTTCTTAAATATTCTTTCAATGTCTCCAATAAAGGCGGATAACCGGAAGTGGGACCATATTGAAAAGCTGTTTTTTTCTTATCCGGTTCCATATTCAAAATGATATCATCCACATCTTGAACCGGAAACAAATCATTATTTGGCATTCCTCCGGCAAATGAAATCATATCGGGACGTGTTGCCAATTTCATTAAATCTCTGATTTCTGAAGAACGAATGTGCTGTACGGTTTGCGAAAAAAACGGCATAGAAAATAAATTTTAATTATTGATTTTTACTTCCTAAATTTACGAAAAATTATAGCAAAACAATTAATCAAAATCATTTTTTTTTAAAATTCTATGATAGCAACCGAGCTTATCAATCCCAAAAGTATTGTCGTCATTGGCGGAACAGATAATCTGAATAGTCCGGGAGGAAAGATTTTAGACAATCTGATTGCACATCGATTCAAAGGAAAACTCTTTGTGGTCAACCAAAAAAAAGATAAGGTTCGTGGTCTCCCCACCTATAACAATATCAATGATTTGCCTACTGTTGATTTGGCTATTATTGCCATTGCTGCAAGATTTGTAGAAGAAATCGTAAAAATACTTACCGAACAAAAAAATACCAAAGGATTTATCATCATATCTGCCGGTTTTAGCGATGAAAACGAAGCAGGAAAAAAATTGGAAAAAAGAATTGTTGCTCAAATCAAAAAACATCAAGGCACACTGCTCGGACCAAATAATATCGGATTGATCAATCAGAATTATGCAGGAGTTTTTACCTCTCCTGTTCCAAAACTAGACCCGAAAGGAGTAGACTTGATCTCGGGATCCGGCGCCACTGCTGTTTTCATCATTGAAGCGGCTATGCAAATAGGTTTGTCTTTTAACAGTGTATGGACCGTGGGAAATTCTGCTCAAATTGGTGTAGAAGAAGTTTTGGAGTTCTTAGATAATACTCATACAAAAAAAAGTCCGAAAACCAAATTACTTTATATTGAGAGTATTAAAAAACCTATGAAATTCCTCCGGCATGCGCAATCTCTGATTGAAAAAGGCTGCCGAATTGCCGCCGTAAAAGCCGGAAGTTCTGATGCCGGAAGCAGAGCTGCCAGTTCACACACAGGCGCTTTGGCAAGCGCTGATGTTGCCGTTGATGCTCTTTTTGAAAAGGCCGGAATTATTAGAGCCTACGGAAGAAACGAATTGATTTATTTGGGTGGAATTATGAGCTATGACTTGCCAAAAAAAAACAAGATGGCTATTGTCACACATGCCGGAGGTCCTGCCGTAATGCTCACGGATACTTTTGAAAAAAACAATATTATCGTTCCGGAAATCAAAGGAAACGTTGCAGATGAATTATTAAAAAAACTCTATCCCGGTTCTTCAACCTCAAATCCGATTGATTTTTTGGCTACCGGAACAGCGCAACATCTGGATGATATTCTTGAAACCGTAGAAAATAAATTTGATGAGATTGATGCTGTTAGTGTAATTTTCGGGAGCCCCGGCTTATTTGAAGTTTATGATGTCTATGATGTATTGGCAAAACATATCAAAAAAAATAAAAAGCCGATTTATCCCATTCTTCCCTCTGTGGTCAACGTGAAAAATGAAATTGACTATTTTCAACAAAAAGGCTTGGTCAGTTTTCCTGATGAAGTCTTGTTTGGCAATGCATTTGCAAAGGTATTTCATGCAGCAAAACCAAGTGAGCAACCAACCGAAAAACTCATTGACACAAATGCCTTAAAACCAATTATTCTCGAAGAAGAAAAAGGATATCTTTCTCCTGAAAAAACATCTATTTTACTCAAGACTGCAGGAATTCCAATGGTGGATGACGGCACTTTTATTCGAGTTAAAGATGCTGTGGATTTTGCAAAAAATAAATATCCGGTGGTGATGAAAGTTGTTGGTCCCATACATAAGTCTGATGTGGGTGGTGTCAGACTCAATATCAGAAATGAAAATGAGCTGAAAACAAATTTTAAAGAGTTGATGCAAATTGACAAAAGCTCTGCCGTGCTGATTCAAACACAAAAAAAAGGCATAGAACTTTTTGTGGGCGCAAAAAAAGAAGAATCATTCGGACATTTGATCCTGTTTGGAATGGGAGGAATTTATATCGAAGTATTAAAAGACTACCGAAGCATTTTGACTCCAGTCACTCCCAACGAAATCAGCAAACAACTCAAACTTCTTCAAAGTTATCCCATCTTGAAAGGCACTCGCGGAAAAGCAGGCATCGATATAAAAAAATATATCGATATTATTGTGCGTATTTCAGAGTTGGTTGAAGCCTTGCCTGAAATCAGCGAATTAGACCTGAATCCTATACTTGCAAATGAAAATGATTTTTTTGTAGTAGATGCAAGACTTAAAATCAGGTAAGCTTGGCTATTTCACGTTTCCTGCCTATTTTTAATCTTGCCAAAAACAGCTTCATAATTCTTAAAAATGATTTGTTTGAGCTCATCTGTAGATATTTGTAGCAACTCGGAAGCACAAGCATAAACTTGTTGAATATCAAGCTCTTCTTTATCGTCTGTTTCAATAAAAATTCTGTCTAATGGAACAAATTTCAATGCCATTTGGTTAGAATTATTTTTTAACAACAAATTCCCAAACGAAAGATAAAAACCGGCATCAACCAATTGTTTTGCCAAGCGGTGTCCTTTGGAAAAACCATGAATAATCCAAGGCATTTTCGGTTTAAACGCCTTTTTTAATTGAAGCATATAATCATAAGCTTTCACACAATGAATAACAACCGGCTTGTTTTGCTTTTCCGCCAGATATGTCTGTTCTATAAATACTTTTTTCTGAATCGATTGAGACACATTTTCTAAATATTTTTTTTGAAAGTCAAGCCCGCACTCTCCTATTGCCATAATACTGTTCCGTGTTATTTGTTCCGAGAGCTTTTCAAGCTGCCGTTGTCCGTCTTTTCTAATATGCCAAGGGTGAACACCCAGAGTATATTTCTTTAAGGGAATAAATTCCAAATCTTCATCTATTGAATAACTTTTCAATTCGATGATAATATCATCTTTATTTTGAAATTTGTGTGTATGTATATCAATATATTTCATCAGTAACTATAATTTGTATGATTCGGACATAATATATATAGCTTTCATCAAAAAAAAGCCCTAAGCTAAAAAAACTCAGGGCTAATTTATGATAAATTGTTTGGTTAGTCCAACCACTTGGTGAAGAAATTCATCATTTCTTCTTTCAAATCATAGTGTAATCTGATATAAGTTTTCATTTCATCTCTCAAAGGAATCTGATCTCTATATAGGCTGCCGTCAATAGGTTCCAAAATATCTACCTTTTTCAGATTCATTCTTTTGTTTTTGATTTTATGTAAAATATCCGATATAACTTTTCTCTCTCTTAAAATCTTATTTTGAAAACTCTCCAGTTTCACCATCGCCCCTTTGTCCAATTCAACTCTTGCTGCTACTTCTTCTAATTTCTCTTGAAAAGTATCCATTTCATCACGGTGAAATTTCAATTCTCTTTTCCAAGTATCCAAATTGAATTCCAAATCACTCAAGTAATATCTTTTTTGTTCCATAATCGTATAATTTTATTTATTTGTTCGAGACTATAAAGTTATAATTTTTTTATTAAAAACAAAAAAATTATTTACCAATTTTTATCAATTCCACTTCAAAGATTAAATCTGCATTAGGCGGAATAACCCCTCCGGCGCCTCTCTCTCCATATCCAAGATGATGCGGAATAAAAAAGACAGCTTTTTCTCCTTCTTTCAACTCCATTAATCCTTTGTCCCAACCGGCAATAACATTTCCTTTTCCTACTTGAAACACCAGAGGTCTTTTTCTATCATAAGACGAATCAAATTTTGTTCCGTCTGTCAAATAACCGGTATAATGCACATGAACAGTTTCTCCTGCTTTTGGTTTTTTTCCGGTTCCTTTTTTCACAACATAAATTCCCAAACCTGATTGATCAACTTTGGCTTCTTTCTTTTTAGCGGCTAAATCTGCTGCTAATTTTTTCTTTTTTTCCAGTCTTTCTTTTTCTGCTTTTTCTTTTTCCAACATATACTCGCTGAATATTTTTACGGCATCAAATTTTTTGGCATCCTTTCCAACTCTGATAATTGTAATTTTATTTATTTTATCTCCTTTTCTAATTTGTTGAACCACTTCAAAACCTTTAATCGTATTTCCAAAAACACTATACTGTCCATCCAAGAATGGTGTGGCATCTAAAGTGATAAAAAATTGGCTGCCATTGGTTCCCGGTCTATTTTCTCTTGCCATGGACAAAGCTCCTTTGATATGTTTTAAATCTGAAATTTCATTTTTGAATTGATATCCGGGCCCTCCTTCTCCCGTGCCCAAAGGATCGCCTCCTTGAATTACAAAGTCGCTTTTCGCCCCGGTAGCTTTGCTCACAATTCTGTGAAATGTGAGTCCGTCATAAAAAGGTTTTCCTTTATACTTGTCTTCAACATAAGGATTATTTCCTTCTGCCAACGAAACAAAACTTGCAACCGTTACAGGAGCCTTATCCGGTCTCAACTGAACCAAAATATCTCCTTTTACGGTTTGAATATCTGCATATATTCCGTTGCTTAAATCTTTGTATTTGGCTGTTTTACAGCTCATCAAGCCAAGTATCACAGCAAGTAACAGCATACTAATTTTTTTCATAATCACTTTGTTTTTTTAATTTTTAATATTTTTATTTTTACTTTCAGCGGAACATTGTTCCCTATCTTTTTTTCATCACCATGATAACCATAGGCGGCATTTGATGGAAACAAAAATTCTGCTTCTTCATCTTTTTTCAACAATTTTACAGCTTCTCTAAAACCTCTGAAATAGTTTTCATGATCTACATGATAAATCTTTTCTCCTATTTCATTAAAAGAATAGATTGTGTTACCACTCAAATCCTTAATTTCATATTTCAACGTCACTTTGTCTCCTTCTCTCGGAAAAATATTGTCTTTTTCATTTTCCGAGATATAATAATACCAAAAACCGTGATGAGAATCTATATATTGATGCAAAGAATCTTCTTTAATCATCTTTTCAATATAAGTCTCTTCTCTATTATTGAGTTCTTTGTTCATATTCACAGATTTCATATCCACACCTTTATGCCGGTGTGAAATAGGAGCTCTGGATGATTGATTGTTATTTTTACAAGAAAAACTGAACAAAAATAACAACAACGGAATTATATACAGATATTTTCTATTCATTTGCATTTAATAGTTTATCCTTAAATTCAGGCAATTTATCTAAAAAAAGTTGAACTGCATCATTCAAGCTTTGTTTTGTCCTGCCTCCGGCTGCATTGAGATGCCCGCCTCCATTAAAATATTTTTTTGCAAATTCATTTGCCGGAAATTTTCCTTTTGAACGAAAAGAAATCCTAACGCCTTCATCGTCATTTTCAGAAAATAATGCTGCAAAATTTGAGTCTTCCAGAGCCAATCCGTAATTTACAAAACCCTCCGTGTCTCCTTTCCTATAGTTAAATCTATTCAATTCTTCTTTAGACAGAACGATATAAGCTGTTTTATATTTCGGCATAAAAATTAATTTATTCAATGCCAAACCCAGCAAATGAAGCTTATCAGAATCAAAAGAATCATATATTCTAATCTGTATTTTGTTTGTATCAATTCCGGTTTTCATCAAGTCTGCTACAATCAAGTGCGTGTTGGCAGTAGTATTAGGAAACTTGAACGATCCTGTATCTGTCATAATGCCCGTATAAAGGTTGGTCGCCATATGCTTATCAATCATTTGTTTTCCACCGAGATTCACTATAAATTCATAAATCATTTCTGATGTAGATGATTTTGTCGGATCTGAAAATTTATATTTGGCATAGGCTTTCGGTTCCAAATGATGGTCTATCATCACATAGGGCTTGTCTATATATTTTTCCAAAAGCTCTTCCATCTGACTGCCGGTTCTGGAAAAATCGTTGAAATCTAAAGTAAATAACAAATCTGCTTCTGAAATTTTTTGCTTCACCGTTTTTCTGTCTCGATCAAAAACAAGTGTTTTTTCGGCATCGGGTAGCCACCTTAAATAGTCTGGCACTTCATTTGGCGAGATCAACTCGACTTGATGTCCTTTCTTAGATAAGTATTCTTTCAGTGCCAGACCTGCTCCCATAGCGTCTCCGTCAGGATTTCTGTGAATGATTACGGCTATTTTGTTAGGCTTGGAAAGGGTCTGTTTCAGCTGTTCAATTTCTTCGGACATTTTCTATTATGATTAGGCTACGAAAATACTAAAAATATTTATTCAAAATAATTTACTTCACATTCAAAGTGTTATTTTCAAAGAAATATTTTTATATATATTTGCAGAAAAATTAAACCAGTAAAAAAATGTCAGGAAACATCACATTCACCATGATTAAACCCGATGCTGTTGAAAACGGACACATCGGTGCCATATTAGAAAAAATTAGCCAAGCGGGATTTAAAATTGTCGCGATGAAAATGACACAAATGTCGAAAAGAGATGCTAAAGCGTTTTATGCCGTTCACAAAGAAAGACCTTTCTTTGGTGAATTGGTTAGCTTTATGACCAGAAGTCCTATCGTTGCCGCCGTTTTGGAAAAAGAAAATGCTGTCGAGGATTTTCGTTCTTTTATCGGCTCTACCAATCCGGCAGAGGCTGCGCCGGGAACCATTCGAAATCTGTTTGCTACTTCTATCGGAGAAAATGCTATACATGGTTCCGATAGTGACGAGAATGCAGAGATTGAAGCCGCTTTCCATTTTTCAGGAAGAGAAACTTTCATATCTTAATCAAGATTTATATATCAAAAAAAACCGAAGCACTTTGCTTCGGTTTTTTTTTATTTCTATAAAACCAGATGATGATTATTTATCACCTCCTTCCATTTCTTTTTTCAAATCTGCCAACACATCCAAATCACCTAAAGTAGATTTTTCTGCATTGTCCATTTTCACTTTTGCTTCTTTTACAATTCTCTCTTCATCTTCTTTGTAAGTAGCGGAATGAGAGACTACAATTTTTTGGAAATCTTTGTTAAATTCAATTACTTTAAATTCAACTTTATCTCCTTTTTTGAGTTTGTTTCCATCTTCTTTAGTGATTAACCTGCCCGGAGCAAAAGCTTCCAAACCGTTTTCAAAAACAACAGTTGCGCCTTTTCCTGAAGCTTCTTTTACTTCACCTTCGTGTTGTGTTCCTACGGCAAATTTTTCTGCATAAGCATCCCAAGGATTATCTTGCAATTGTTTCAAGCCTAAACTTAATTTTCTTCCGTCCTTATCCACATCGAGTACAATCACTTCTACTTCGTCACCGATATTGATTACATCAGAAGGATGTTTGATTTTTTTATTCCATGTCAAATCAGAAATATAAATCAAACCGTCAACACCTTCCTCTAACTCGACAAATGCACCGAAGTTCGTGAAGTTTCTGACAGTTCCTTTGTGTTTTGAACCAACAGGATATTTTTTATCGATATCTGCCCAAGGATCAGGAGAAAGTTGTTTGATGCCCAAAGACATTTTTCTTTCCTCACGATCCAAAGAAAGCACAACTGCTTCTACTTCTTCTCCTTCTTTGACAAAATCTTGTGCTGATCTTAAATGTGTACTCCAAGACATCTCGGAAACATGAATCAGACCTTCAACACCCGGCTCAATTTCTACAAATGCTCCATAATCTGCAATTACTGAAACTTTTCCTTTCACTTTGTCTCCTACTTTCAAATCTTCTGAAAGTTTATCCCAAGGATGTGGCTCCAGCTGTTTCAAACCAAGTTGAATTCTTGATTTTTTCTCGTCAAAATCAAGGATTACAACTTTTAATGTATCGTCTATATTGACTATTTCACTGGGATGGTTAATTCTTTTCCAAGCTAAATCTGTGATATGAATTAGACCGTCAACGCCTCCAAGATCAATAAATACACCATATGATGTGATATTTTTAACCACACCTTCAATCACTTGACCTTGCTCCAATTGAGCAATGATTTCACGTTTTTGTTCTTCGAGATCCGCTTCGATAAGCGCTTTGTGAGAAACCACAACATTTTTGAATTCAGGATTGATTTTTACAATTTTGAATTCCATTGTCTTTCCTACATATTGGTCATAATCACGAATAGGTTTAACATCAATTTGAGACCCCGGCAAAAATGCTTCTATTCCGAAAACATCTACAATCATACCTCCTTTTGTTCTTGCTTTCACATATCCCTTAACGATTTCTTCTTTTTCAAGAGCTTCATTCACTCTTGCCCAAGCCTTAAGCTGGCGTGCTCTCTTATGAGAAAGCAACAACTGACCGTTTTTATCTTCGCGACGAACAACCATCACCTCTACTTCGTCTCCTAATTTTAATTCAGGATTATAACGAAACTCATTGAGGGGAATCACTCCTTCTGATTTTGAGTTAATATCAATAATCACGTCACGATCAGAAATGTTTGTTACAACACCTTCAATCAATTCGTTGTTGTCGAGAACTTTTAATTTTTCTTCGACTAGTTTCTCAAACTCTACCAGTTTTTCATCTTTGATAGGTTCAATGCCTTGTTCATAAGTTTCCCAGTTAAATTCTTTTAAGAATTGTTCGGGATCTTGTTGTACATTTTCTTCTTTGACAACTTCTTGAGCTGTTTCTTGCTTCACTTCTTCTTGAAGCTCTTCTTGTTTTTGTTTGTCTTCAGCCATGCTGATTCAATTTTTGTATTTCATTGTTAACTGAGATTTTTAAGTAAATTAAAATGAAAGTCGTTAATGTTTTTTCTTTGTTTTTTCGGGCTCTTTTCCAATCTCATCTACAGAAAGAGCGTGCAAATTTACAAAATTATTTATTATTTACAGCAAGGTTTGAGATTTTTTTCAACATCCTTTCAATATACATGAATGGCTAATTTTCAAATACTTACGGAAATTTTGGAAATTGTTTAAAATTAGGCTTTCTCTTTTGCAGAAAAGCATTTTTTCCTTCTTGTGCTTCTTCCATCAAATAGAACATCAGAGTAGCATCTCCCGCAAATTCCATCAAGCCTCTTTGCCCGTCAAGTTCTGCATTCATGGCTCGTTTAATCATCCTGATTGCCATCGGACTTTTTTCTTGTATTTTTTGACACCATTCAACACTTGTATCTTCCAGCTGTTCCAGAGGAACCACTTTGTTAACCATTCCCATTTTTTCAGCTTCTTCCGCCGTATATTGGTCACAGAGAAACCAAATTTCTCTGGCTTTTTTTTGTCCGACATGTCTGGCAAGGTATGAAGAACCAAAACCGCCGTCAAAACTACCCACTTTAGGTCCCGTCTGTCCAAAACGGGCATTTTCAGATGCGATAGTCAAATCACAGACTACGTGCAATACGTGTCCGCCTCCAATAGCGTAACCGTTAACCATAGCAATCACAGGCTTAGGCAACTCTCTAATTCTTTTATGAACATCCAATACATTCAACCTCGGCACCCCGTCTTTTCCTATATAGCCACCTTTTCCTTTTACGTTTTGGTCTCCTCCGGAACAAAAAGCTTTGTCTCCCGCTCCGGTCAGAAGAACCACATCTATTTCCTGTTTCTCTCTACAGATTTCCAAAGCATCCAATATTTCTATGTTGGTTTCAGGCCTGAATGCATTATAAACCTGCGGACGGTTAATTGTTATTTTTGCGATACCTTCATAGTACTCAAACAAGATATCTTCATATGATTTTATACTTTGCCAATTCCTTTTTGTCATGATAATTTATTTTTTTCAGGTGTAAAAATATGAAATTATAATTTATTTTTGTAGATTTGTTTGATTTTTAAGTATCATTCGGAATGATTTTTGTTC
>CAZAXU010000003.1:0-63530 GCA_964489245.1 uncultured Flavobacteriaceae bacterium | reverse complement strand
TTTGTCAAGAAAAACAAACTTAAACTGAAAAAACCCCGCGATGTTCAAAAAATGATGGAATATTATCACGGTGTTTTGCTTAAAAAAGAAAAATAGTCTTTTAAAATTTGGTGATTATTAACTTCAGATGTATCGATTTCCAATATTTGAAGAGCTTGATGGTTCTTAAAAAATGTATCTAACTTGGTATTTAGATTTCTCAAATTATCTGCCAAAACATATTCAAAGCCGAACATTTCAGCCAAATGTTTGGCTTTGAATTTATGTTCGGTAACAAAAAAATTGTTTAAAGCTTTTGTTTTGGAAGGTCCGGGAATAAAATTAAAAATATCTCCTCCTCCGTTATTGATTACTATAATTTTAAAATCTATCGGAATATATTTATTCCACAAACCATTACTGTCATATAAAAATGAAATATCTCCTGTCACCAATAAACCGGGAGTCCGGCTTGCGCAGGCTGCACCAATTGCTGTTGATGTGCTACCATCAATTCCGCTGGTTCCTCTATTGGAAAAATTTAAAGATTTTTTACCGAAATCAAATAATTGCGCATATCTTACGGTCGAACTGTTTCCCCAGTGGATAGAATAATTCTCAGGGATTTTTTGAAATAACAAATCAAAAACTTTCAAATCACTATAGCTTGTCTCTGATAGATATCTATCATGTTTGATTTTATTCTCCTGCTTAACGGAAAGCCATTTATTCTTATAATTTTTATTCTGTTTTGGCTTTACTAAAAATAAAAATTGACTAAAAAACATCTCCGGAGCCGTATCAAAATGCTTATTGAGAACATCGAAAGTGTTGGGAGGAATTTTTGTTTTTTCTACATGCCAATGGTGTTTTGGCTTGTGCTCTCTCAAAAATTGTTTGATTTTTTTTGAGATTAAATTACGACCAACCGTAATCAAAATATCCGGTTTCAATTCAGACTGCTGATTATATTCCAAAGAAAAAATGTTTTGATCTATGTTATTAATAAAATCATTATGATAAACATTTGAAATATTTTCTGTCAAGATGATCACAGAGGAATCTTTTGCAAATTTTTCCAATTGCTTTTGTAAAAATTCAGACGGATGATGTTGACCCACCAATATCATTTTTTTATCTGCTGTATTCCAAATTTTTTCATATCCGGTCAATTCTTCTTCTGTATAGATTTTGTCTGACAAATCAATTCCTATAGGTTTTGATGTTATTTGTGTCTGATTGATTGTTTCATATAAAGGTTCGTCAAAAGGAACATTGATATGCACGGGGCCTTGTTTTTCATAAGCAATCCTGATTGCTTTTTGAATATTATTCGTATTCTGTTCAATGGCATTTTCTTGCTTATCCTCCAATAAACTCACATCAAAATAAGAATGATTTTGAAATACTCCATGCTGTCTGATGGTTTGTCCTTCTCCCTGATCAATCCACTTTTTTGGACGATCTGCACTCAAAACAATCAACGGAATTTGGCTATAAAAAGCTTCGGCAATTGCCGGATAGTAATTCAACAGAGCAGATCCTGAAGTGCAGACCAACACAACCGGTTTTTTGAGTTGTTGTGCCATTCCCAAAGCAAAAAAGCCTGCAGAACGCTCATCTACAATACTATAACTCTTAAAATCAGGATGATGTGTAAATTCTATAATAAAAGGGGCATTTCGAGAACCCGGAGAAATAACTATATGTTCAATCTCATTTGCCAAAAAATTGGCAGATATGATTTGTGTTACTATTTTTTGAGAGTGAATCCTAGCCATAATACAAGCAAAAATATCGTTTTTTTTTGTAACCTTATTCAATTAAAATATTTATTTTAGCTTCAAAATATCGAACCATGGCAGCAACTCCTTCAAATATGCTCCCTCTAGGGACTATTGCACCTGAATTTTTACTTTTAGATACGGTTTCCAATCAGAAAAAATCCTTTAGGCAACTTAAAGGCGAAAAAGGTAGCGTTGTAATGTTTATTTGCAATCACTGTCCTTATGTAATTCATGTGAACAGTCAACTGGTGAAAATAGGGAACGAATATCAATCCAAGGATATTAATTTCATAGCCATCAGTTCAAATGATGTAAGAAACTATCCGCAAGACGCTCCGGAATTGATGACAAAAGTAGCTTCTGATTTGAAATACCCCTTTCCTTATTTGTATGATGAAACCCAAGAAGTTGCAAAGGCTTATCAAGCTGCTTGCACACCTGATTTTTATTTATTTAACAACAATGACCAACTGGTTTATCGTGGCAGATTAGATGAAAGCACACCTAAAAATAATCTTCTGCTCGACGGAAAAGATTTAAGACAAGCGCTAGACTTGTTGTTGGATGGAAAAACAATTCCGGAAGATAAACAAAAGCCTAGTATCGGTTGCAATATCAAATGGAAAAATCCACCCGAACTAAACCTTCAAAAAGTGAAATTTAAAAGATAAATTATACCTCGGCAAGAATGGTTTCTCCTCCGCGAGTCTTGTCACCGATTACTACCCAAACCTTGGTGTTGACAGGCAGAAAAACATCTACTCTGGAACCAAATTTGATAAATCCTGCATCTGCTCCTTGTTCTATCTCATCTCCAACTTTTGAATAGTTTTCTATTCTCCGGGCAACCGCACCGGCAATCTGACGAAAAAGAATTTCTCCCACCACAGGATTATTGACTACAATTGAGGTTCTCTCATTCAACTCTGATGATTTCGGGTGATAAGCCACCAAATGTTTTCCTTTATAATATTTACTATAAACCACTTTTCCACTCACAGGATATCTTGTGGCATGAACATTTAGAGGAGACATAAAAATTGACACTTGAAGTCTTTTTTCTTTAAAATATTCCGGCTCAAAAACTTCCTCAATCACAACCACTTTTCCGTCAACCGGAGCAATCACTTCATTGGACCTCGGCTGAACCTTTCGTTCAGGAAATCTAAAAAATGAGACAATTAACATAAAAACAAATAAAGAGATTATTGTAAAAATCCATTTCACCCAATAGAGCTCAGCATAGGAATGCAACCAAAGGTTGAGCCCTAGAATAACAACAAATGACCAAACAATAATTCTATATCCTGCTTTATGTAAATTCATTAATTCTTATATCAGTTAAAAAAAGTTATTAATACATAAACAAATGGAGTTGCAAATATAAAACTATCCAATCTATCTAACACCCCTCCATGTCCGGGCATGATATTTCCTGAATCTTTTACGCTTGCCAATCGTTTAAATTTTGATTCTATCAAATCGCCTATCGTGCCAAAAACAACAACAACAGTTGCCAAAATCAGAATTTGCATAAGGCTAAGATTTAGATTCATATAATAATAAATCAAAATTGACACAATAGTGGCACCTATCCATCCACCGGCAAGACCCTCAATTGTTTTTTTAGGAGATATTTTTTCTGCTAATTTATGCTTCCCAAAATATTTACCGACCAAATATGCAAAGGAATCGGAAGACCAAAGTAAAATGAATATAGTCAATAATATGTTTCTTGACAAGTTCAGTGCCAGAGCAAACGGCAACACCAAATAAACAATTGATAAATAAAATTTTTGAATATCTTCTTTTGACAATTTCTCAAAAACAAACAACGCCAATGGAACAAATAATACCAAAATTGAAAAACCCATTCCAACTTGAATTACGTTAATATTTAATTTCCCTGCAAACATATATGACAACAAATATATAATCAGTGCAGGAAGTAATACCAATCTGTGATTTTGGTTGATAAGTTTTGAAAATTCAACCAAGCTCATAAAGAGAAAAAAGGCGAGAAGCAAAACTGTTGCTTGTGGCGACTGCAGTGAAAACACGACAATCAGCACGTAAATCAATCCGAAAAGAGCTCTGGTCAGCAGTTCTTTCATTATTCGCTTTCAATTAAGATTAGATAGGCATCATACCAATGACTACTGCTTTCGGTCAAAATGTTACCTTCACCTTCTCTGAAAGAACGAATCGTTTGGATGTTAGACGGATAGGTTTCGTATTTTCTGTTTATTTCTATCAGTGCTTCTGCTTTTGACTCAATAATTTGATTTGAAAGACCTATAAAGACTCTTTTTTTCGGTAATTCTTGATTGCGCTTGTCTTTGGTTTGCTTGGATGTTGTCATAATAGAACCATTATCGGCAATGAGATATTCACATCCTCCTATCAACACTGAGTTATCATCTATTTTATCCGTGACAGGAATATCCAACTTTTGCAAAAAATGAAAATAACCCCGCTCCAACACAGCATATTTTTCTGTATGAAGAAATTTCAAAATTCGGAGCAATTCATCCTTATAGTCATCAATGTCATCGGGGTAAAAGAATTTTCCTCCGTTTTTCTTGAAATTATAAACAAAAGTTTCATCCAAGGGCATTTGTTCAATCTGCGAATCTTCCGCTTCTTCGATGTCCTGATCAAACTTTTTGTGTTTAGACGAAAAATATTTTTTAAAAAATTCCATTCAATAAATGTGTTATGTTGCCGATAAAATTAATGCTTTTTTATTAAACACAAAAATTAATGCTTAGATTACATCTGTTTTTTCATCTTTGTCATGCTTCTTATCCTCTGCATTTCTCTTTGATTTGTCAAACATCACTTGTTCTTCCTTAAACGGTCGTTTTCCTAATATCTCTTCTAAATCTTCCTTGAAAATTACTTCTTTTTCAAGCAATCTTTCTGCCAATTTCATCAATTCTTCTTTGTGTTCTTTTAAGAGTTCCAAGGCTCTGTTATATTGATTTTCAATTATTTTAGAGATTTCTTCGTCTATAATTTCAGCTGTTTTTTCACTATAAGGTTTGTTAAACTGATATTCTTGTCCGGATGAATCATAATAGGTCAAATTTCCTATTTTTTTATTCAAGCCGTAAACGGTTACCATTGCTCTTGCTTGCTTGGTTACTTTTTCCAAATCGTTTAGAGCACCTGTCGATATATTTCCAAACACAACTTCTTCTGCCGCTCTTCCTGCCAGGGTTGCTGCCATCTCGTCCAACATTTGTTCTGTTTCTACCAAAACGCGTTCTTCAGGCAAATACCAAGCGGCTCCCAAAGATTGTCCTCTCGGAACAATGGTCACTTTTACCAAAGGATGTGCATGTTCCAACAACCAACTGGCTGTGGCATGTCCGGCTTCATGATGTGCTACACGTTTTTTCTCTTCCGGTTTTATAATTTTATTTTTCTTTTCCAACCCCCCTATAATTCTATCAACCGCATCTAAAAAATCTTGCTTTTCAACTTTATTTTTTACTTTTCTGGCTGCAATCAAGGCTGCTTCATTACACACATTTGCGATATCAGCCCCCGAAAATCCGGGTGTTTGCTTTGCTAAAAATTCCACATCGACATTTTTTGATAGTTTTAAAGGTTTCAGATGCACCTGAAAAATTTCATATCTTTCATTCAAATCAGGAAGGTCTACAAAAATTTGGCGGTCAAAACGCCCTGCTCTCAACAATGCTTTATCAAGTATGTCCGCTCGATTGGTTGCAGCGATTACAATCACATTGTCTTTGGAACCAAATCCGTCCATTTCTGTCAGCAATTGATTCAAGGTGTTTTCTCTTTCGTCATTGCCACCGGTTAATTGATTTCTGCCTCTTGCTCTTCCAATGGCATCAATCTCGTCAATGAATATGATTGATGGTGATTTTTCCTTAGCTTTTTTAAACAAATCTCTCACGCGCGAAGCGCCTACTCCCACAAACATTTCAACAAAATCAGATCCTGAAAGAGAAAAGAAAGGCACTTTTGCTTCTCCTGCAACTGCTTTAGCCAATAATGTTTTTCCTGTTCCCGGAGGGCCTACCAACAGTACACCTTTTGGAATTTTTCCTCCCAATTTTGTATATTTTTCTGTGTTTTTAAGAAAATCGACTACTTCTTTGACTTCCTCTTTTGCTCCTTCAAGACCTGCAACATCTTTAAAAGTTGTTTTCTCTTTTTTCTTGGCATCATATAGTTGTGCTTTTGACTTGCCTATATTGAAAATTCCGCCACCACCGGATCCTTTTCCTGCCATACCTCCTGACATTCTTTTCATCACATAAAACCAAAAACCCAATATCAAAACCCACGGAAGAACGCTGGCGAGTATGTTCATAAAAACATCTGAAACCGTTTTGAACTTATAGGTTACGTCAACACCCTGTTCTTTTGCTTTGTCCAACTTATCTTGAAAATGTTTGACATCTCCCAATTCAACGAGATAATCAGGTGTATTTCCTTCTGAAAAAAATCCCTGAGATTCCTTCTTTTTGGTTTTCTTCTCTTCGTCTTTAACATAGACTTTAGCGATATGTTTGTTTTCTACAACAATTTCTTTGATTTTTGAATGAAATAACATTTCATCAAATTGATTCATCGTCAGGAATTTATCATCCGAATCATCGGATTGCTGCATGAAAATGAAAAACAACACAACAGAAATGACGAGATAGACCCAAGAAATATTGAATTTCGGTTTTTTATCAGTCTGCGTTTTCTTATTTTGATTTTTGTTGTCTATACCCATAAAGTCTATTAGTTTTGGTTCATTTGAATAATTTTTGCATCACCCCAAAGTCCTTCAATATCATAGTGTTCTCTGACAGGTTTTTGCATAACATGCACAACAACATCCACATAATCCAGTAAAATCCATTCTGAATTGTCTTCGCCTTCCACATGCCAAGGTTTTTGTCGCAATTGCTTGCCAACAAACTTCTTGATAGAATCGGAAATCGCACTAACTTGTGTATTTGAAGTGCCGTCGGCAATGATAAAATATTGAGCCACTGCATTTTCAATCAATCTCAAATCTATGATTGTGGTATTTTGCCCTTTAACTTCTTCAATTCCTTCAATAATTTTACTGATTAAAGTATCCGCATTTGATGTTTTTGTCATATATTCGTTATTATATTTGCAAAAATAAGTTATTTATTTATATCTCAATGAACTTTATCAAATTTGATACCATCGATTCAACAAATGATTTCCTGAAAAATTGGGTTATAGATAACAGTCTGCAGAACTTTTTTTATGTATATGCTGATTTTCAAACCAAAGGAAAAGGTCAGAGAGCCAATGTTTGGGAAGCAGAGCAAGGAAAAAATTTGTTAATTAGTTTCTATCTCAAACCAAATTTTTCTCCAAAAAAACAATTCTTAATCTCTCAAATCGTTTCTATTTCCATAGTGGAACTTTTAGAAACATTTAACATCTCCGGTGTTGCCATTAAGTATCCGAATGACATATTGGCAGAACGTAAGAAAATATCGGGTGTTCTGATAGAAAATATCATACAACGCAAAACGATAAAACATAGTATTATCGGAATTGGATTGAATGTGAATCAGACAAGCTTTTGCAATCTTCCGAATGCCACTTCTATCAAAAAAATTATCAATCAAGATGTTGATATTGAATTGCTTATTGTAAAATTATCAAGTTTGATAAAGAATAACTATCAAAGAGATGAAAAATATATATCAAAGCAATATTTGAAATATTTATTTTATAAGGGAAAAAAGAATACTTTTATGACCGATAAAAAAACATATAATGGAGAATTAATCGGGTTTGATCCAAACACAGAGCGTATTGTGATTTTGAATAATGATGAAAAAATTGAAATTCCTGTCAGGACAATTGAAAAAGCCGAGTTTATATGAGTTTTGAAATAAAAAAATATAATCCAAAACTGGAATCTGAATGGAATAAATTTATATCGGCATCCCAGAATGCCACTTTCTTACATAATCGTGAATATATGGATTATCACAAGCATCGTTTTGATGATTTTTCTTTGATGATTTATAAAAAAACAAATCTTCTTGCCGTATTGCCCGCACACAAAATAAACGATGTTATATTTGCGCATAAAGGGCTTACTTATGCTGATTTTTTGTTTCATAAAAAATTGAAAACCGCTCATAAAGTTGAAATCATGGCAGCATCGATGAAATATCTCAAACAACAAGGATTCAAAACGATGCAAATCAAGATCATTCCATCAATCTTTCATCGAAATGCCAATGAAATTAATAGTTATATCTACACACAAATGGGGGCCAGACTCATATTGATGAAGCCTTTTTTTATGTTTGACACCCAAAATCCCTACAAAGTCAATCAGAGCAGGCAACAAAGCATTGATAAGCTTGAAAAAGAACCTTTAAGCATTGATGAAAACGGTGATTTAGAAGCATTTTGGAAAATTGTGAATAAAAATCTAGCGGTTCGGCACAACACCAAACCTGTTCATAACATTGACGAAATCAAGTTGTTAAAAAATAGATTTGAAGAAAATATCAGACTATACAGCATCTCTCTTTCCGGAAAAATGCTGGCGGGCGTTCTGATATTTCTTATCAATGACAGCATGCACTTTCAATATATTCAAGCCACAAACGATGAAAAATATAGGAATGCCGTAGATATTCTAACTGATTTTGTCATCAAAAAATATTATGATAAGGTTCGTTATATCAGCTTTGGAAGCTCTGACTCCACTGACAATAGCTTGCAAGCCGGCTTGGTCTACTGGAAAGAAAGTTTTGGCGCCAAATCAGTTAATCAAATGTTTTTTGAAGTGGACATTGAAAATTATAAAAAATTAGCCGATATCCTATGAAAATAGATTTTCTGAATTTACGACAACTTAACCTAAAGTATGAAGCCGAATTTCATAAAAAATTCAGCAATTTTTTAGATTCCGGATACTATATTCGTGGAGATGAAGTCGAAAAATTTGAACATAATTTTGCCCGTTACTGTGATAGTGACTATGCTGTTGGTGTCGGAAACGGACTGGATGCCATTTCATTGATTTTTGATGCCTACAAAATTCAAGGAAAATTGAAAAATAGAGATGAAATCATTGTTCCTGCCAACACTTACATTGCCAGCATACTTGCCATCAGCAAATCCGGATTAAAACCCATTTTGGTTGATCCGAAAATTGAAAGCTATAATATCGATGCCGATTTAATTGAACAACACATCACAGATAAAACCAAAGCAATTTTGGTTGTTCATCTCTATGGTTTATGTGCCGATATGAAATCTATCAACAAAATTGCACAAAAACATAATCTTATTGTTATTGAAGATGCCGCACAAGCGCATGGTGCAATATATCAAGAGAAAAAAACAGGAAATCTGGGAAAAATCGCCGCTTTCAGTTTCTATCCCACCAAAAATCTCGGTGCGCTTGGTGACGGTGGTGCCATCACCACAAATGACAAAGATTTGGCCAATCTAATATTAAAATTGAGCAATTACGGACAGTCTGAAAAATATATCAATGATTTTAAAGGAATCAACTCAAGGTTAGACGAAATTCAAGCTGCTTTTCTCAACATAAAGCTCAAATATTTAGACAAAGAGAATGAAAAACGCAGAAAAATTGCCCGTAAATATCTACAAAATATAAAAAACTATAAAATCATATCTGCAACGGAATTTAAACAAAAAGAGCATGTCTTTCATCAGTTTGTTATCAGAACAAAAGACAGAGACAATTTTAGAAAATATCTATCTAGCAATGGCATAGAAACTCTGATTCACTATCCTGTTCCACCGCATTTACAGCAAGCTTATCCTGAACTACGCAATCTGCAACTTCCTGTCACTGAGCAGATTCATAATCAAATATTGAGCATTCCTATCCGTCCGAATTTGACTGAAGATGAAACAGATTATATTATTGAAAAAATTAATCACTATTGAATAGATTAAAAAAAATATTGTATCAGAACATTTGGTTGAAAATATCGGCTTTCAACTCATTGGCTGTTCTTGCACGTATAGGAACGGGATGGATTATCAATAAGATTATTGCAATTTACGTTGGTCCGGAGGGAACGGGGCTCACGGAACAACTACGAAATTTTACACAAACCGTTCAAGGTGTTTCAACTCTGGGAATTAATGAGGGTGTCACTAAATACTCTTCAAAATATCAAAACAATAAGAAACAACTTTCTTCATTTTTGGCATCAACCTATAAAATTGTTTTGATTACATCCTTGATGCTGAGCATGATACTCATCACTTTTTCAGGTACCATCAACCAACAACTATTTGGTGATAAAGACCTAAAACTTCTCATTATCATCACGGGAATTCTTGTCCCTATTTTTGCACTTAATAGCATTCTGATTGCGATTTTAAATGGTTTCCAAGAATATAAGAAAGTTATCTATATCAATATTGTTGCCAATATTGCCACGGCTTTGGTAGCGATTAATCTCATCATCAACCTGAACTTGTTCGGAGCACTACTCTTGGTGTTGATTACGCAGGTTATTTCTTTTGTCGTAACGCTTTTATATATCAGGAAAGACATGCTGGAAATTATGAACTTCTCTCTTGGAGATGCCAATAAACTGCATTATAAGCGGTTATATGGATTCATTGCAATGGCTTTGGTTTCAGCCATCACCATTCCCATATTTAATATTTTTATTCGGAACCTAATTATCAACCACTTTCAAAGTGCAACCGGAGTTAGTTTTGCCGGATACTGGGATGCTGTCAAAAAAATAACAAGCCTGTTTCTCTCGTTTGTGACACCCATTTTCTCGCTCTATTACTATCCGCAACTATCCAAAATCAATACAAACAAGGAATTTCAAAGAGAGTTAAAAATGTTTTTTAAACAATTATTTCCACTTTTCTTAATCGGAATGATAATACTTTTTTTTGCAAGACATTGGGCAATTATTCTATTCTTCACAGACAAATATACACCCGCAGAAAATTTGTTCAAATGGCAACTGGCAGGAGACTTATTACGTATTGTATCACTAACGGTTGCCTATCTGATGCTTGCCAAGACAAAAGTGCTTTATTATATCACTACAGAAATAGGTTTTTGGATGGTTTACTATCTATTGAGTTCCATTTTGATCAAAAAATATGAGCTGGAGGGGGTTCCTATGGCATATTTCATCTCTTATCTTCTATACCTTATTTTTATTGTATTTCTGTTCAGAAAAACCGTATTCAGCAAAAAAACTACGATGCTGGAATAGACTATTCTATGGCTTTAAACAACAAATCTGCCGTTGCAGGGTTGGTGGCCAAAGGAACATTATGCACATCGCAAATACGCATTAACATCGAAATATCAGGTTCATGAGGATGTTTGTCTAAAGGGTCTCTAAAAAAGATAACCATTTTGGTTTTCCCTTCTGCCACACGACCCGCAATCTGGGCATCTCCACCAAGAGGTCCCGATAATAATCTGTTGACTTTCAATCCCGTTTCTTCTACATACTTTCCGGTGGTTCCGGTTGCAATAAGTGTGATATTCTTATCGAGCAGCTGCCCCTTGTGTTCCATAATAAATTTGACCATTTCAGGCTTCTTCCCATCATGTGATATCAATGCTATTTCCATAACTAAAATTTTTCTGCAAAGTTATGGCATTTTATAAACCTATAAAATTTTAATGTTTAAATAATTGTAAATCCTTAATTAAACAGATTGCCATGCATTTATATAAAGCTTTGCCACTTCTTTGTAATGATGCTTTTCTTCGACAAATTTTCTCGCATTTTTACCCACATCAACAATTCTATCCGGATGCAAAATCAATTCTTCGAGTGTTTGGTATAATTTGTCTTTGTCAGGGCTGGCATTCACCGCCACTTCTCGATTTAAATTATAAAATGTTTCAAATTCTTTTTCTGCGCCCGTCAATACACATTTGCCTCTTGCCATGGCTTCCAAAGCATTAAATCCCTGATCAAATGAGTAGAGCTGATCAATAAAAATATGTGCTTGATTGTATAGCTGCACATATTGATTATAAGGCATATTCCGTACCGTTGTGATATTCACTCTATTGGAATATTTTTTTTCGATTTGATTCAAAACATCAATAATAATATGGCTCCCTTTCTTATAATAACTCAATTCATTAATTCCATGAAAAATATTGATTTTTCCGTTGATAACAAGTGGCTCAAATTCAAAACGATCAACATTAACCGGATTTGGAATGAGAGGCAAAACCTTGTCTATACCTCTGTATGGAATAGCATAATCTAAATCAGATGGTATTATGCCGTCAACATGTTCCAAAACAAAACGATGCAACTCCTGATATTCGGGTTTCAAATATTTAAAA
The DNA here is from genome assembly GCA_964489245.1 of uncultured Flavobacteriaceae bacterium. Classification (GTDB taxonomy): domain Bacteria; phylum Bacteroidota; class Bacteroidia; order Flavobacteriales; family Flavobacteriaceae; genus CAZAXU01. The sequence goes on along the minus strand of CAZAXU010000003.1, from coordinate 51,395 downwards.
GAAAAAGCAAAATGCTTGTCAAGACCTGAGTTTTCAAAATAAGCATTAAGTATGGAATATCTTACTTTCCTACTGTTATAATAGTCAATTACATGTGTATCTTCTCCACAAGCCAGAACAAACGATTTTTTGTTTCGGGCAAAAATCTTATTCAAAATCTTAATTTCATCTTCAGGATAAATTCCAAAAGCATCTTCATTAATCAGTTGAACTACGTCAAAATTTTTAAAACTATCAATATATTTTTTTAAGTTGAAATAAACATCTTTCTTAAAAATATCAAGTTTGAACAACTTATAAAATGCAACGCCTGTTTTTTTAGTAAATTTTGTGCGTAACAATCCGGAAGAAACGTCTATATCCGATGGAAATTTTTTAAAATAATCGCCTGTGCTCACCAGCATGACGTCATGTCCCAAAGACAGCAAAGCTTCTTTGAGCGTATTGTGCAGACGACTGTATTCTCCTAGTAATAAAATTCTCATTGACAAGGCAAAAGTAAAAAGAAAAATCTAGACAAATATCAAAAAGAATTAGTATCTTTGTATTTATGTTAATTTTTCTGAAAAAAGATATTTATGAGCGAAGATAAGACAAAGCAAAACAGCTATTCAGCCGATAGTATTCAGGCACTGGAGGGTATTGAACATGTAAGAATGCGCCCATCCATGTATATTGGAGACATCAGTGTTCGAGGGCTACATCATTTGGTTTATGAAGTTGCTGACAACTCAATTGATGAAGCTATGGCAGGGCATTGTGATAAAATTGATGTTATTATCCACGAGGACAATTCCGTATCTGTAAAAGATAACGGTCGGGGAATTCCTGTCGGCATGCATAAAAAAGAAGGTGTTTCCGCCCTTGAAGTGGTTATGACCAAAATTGGTGCCGGAGGTAAATTCGATAAAGATTCATATAAAGTTTCCGGAGGCTTGCATGGAGTTGGAGTTTCTGTTGTAAATGCACTCTCTGACCATGTCACCGCACAAGTATTTAGGGATGGTAAAATTTGGCAGCAAGAATATGAAAAAGGGAAAGCTATTTATCCCGTGAAAGTCGTTGGCGAAACAAAAGAAACCGGAACTATGGTTACTTTTCATCCCGACAAAGAAATATTTAAACAGACCATTGAGTTCGATTATGATACACTTGCGCTAAGAATGCGAGAACTCGCCTTTTTGAATAAAGGGATTACCATTAGCATCACTGATCTCAGAAACAAAAATGAGAAAGGCGAATACATAAAAGATGAGTTTTTTAGCAAAGAAGGCTTGAAAGAATTTATTCGTTTTTTGGATGCACATCGTGAGCCTATCATTTCAGATGTAATCAGCATGGAAGGAGAAAAAAACGGTGTTCCCGTAGAAGTTTCTTTGATTTACAATACTTCTTATACAGAAAATATTCATTCATATGTGAACAACATCAATACACATGAAGGAGGCACACACCTTTCCGGTTTCAGACGCGGACTCACAGGAACATTAAAAAAATATGCAGAAAAATCAGGAATGCTTGATAAGCTGAAATTTGAAATTTCAGGTGATGATTTTCGTGAAGGTCTAACGGCAATTATATCTGTTAAAGTTGCCGAGCCACAATTTGAAGGACAAACCAAAACAAAACTTGGAAACAGAGAAGTTAATGCACCCGTGAGTCAAGCCGTTTCGGAAATGCTAACCAACTATCTGGAGGAAAATCCAAAAGATGCTAAAATTATCGTTGAAAAAGTTATTCTTGCCGCCCAGGCCAGACATGCTGCAAAAAAAGCACGTGAAATGGTGCAACGAAAAACCGTTATGGGAGGAGCAGGATTGCCCGGAAAACTATCGGACTGTTCTGAAACCGATTCAGAACGTTGTGAAATATTCCTGGTTGAGGGAGACTCAGCAGGCGGAACTGCCAAACAAGGTCGTGATAGAAATTTTCAAGCTATTCTTCCTTTGAGAGGAAAAATTTTAAATGTTGAAAAAGCCTTGCAACACAAAGTATTTGACAATGAAGAAATCAAAAATATATTTACTGCCTTAGGCGTAACCATTGGAACCGAGGAAGACAGTAAGGCACTAAATCTGGAAAAACTTCGTTATCATAAAGTCATCATTATGACAGATGCCGATGTGGATGGAAGTCATATCTCGACATTAATTATGACGTTCTTTTTCAGATATATGAAAGAATTGATTGAAAACGGGCATGTTTATATTGCCACTCCTCCGCTCTATCAAGTCAAGAAAGGACAGAAAAAAGCCTATGCTTGGGATGAAGAAGAGAGAGAAAAACTGATGAATGAATTTGGGAATGGCGCTCATATTCAAAGGTATAAAGGTCTGGGAGAAATGAATGCCGAACAGCTTTGGGAAACAACCATGAATCCTGAAAGTAGAATTTTGAAACAGGTAGTGATTGAAAATGGAACAGAAGCGGATAGAGTCTTTTCTATGCTAATGGGAGATGAAGTCCCGCCGCGTAGAGAATTCATAGAGAAAAACGCAATTTATGCCAATATAGATGCATAACATTATTATCCCAAAACAATATATACTCATGAAAACGAGCTTATTAATTTTCAGCGTATTTGTTCTCTCTTCCATTTGGCAGAGTAAGGCACAAGATTTCACGGATATCGTGGCGGCAAAAGAAGATGCTAATATTTATTTGGAGCATTACAGCACATCTTTCATGGAAGGGCTTTTATATGCTACCAGCGAAAATTGGTACACAACTGCGAAACCACTCAAAGCTTTTAAATTTGAGTTTGACCTTTCAGTTGCCGGCGCTTTTGTGCCCAAGCATAAAGAAAATTTTACCTTTAACGATGCGGAATATAAATATTTGAGATTAGAATCCGGAAGTAACCGATTGCCCACTGCGATGGGAGAAAACACAGATAGCCGATTGAAAATTATTATCCCAATCAACAATCTTGAAGTAAAAGTTTTGGAACTCGAAGCAGGAAACGGCATCAAAGAAGATTTGCCCGTCAATGCTGTTCCCGCTCCAAATTTCCAGCTTTCCATGGGATTGCCAATGGGAACTGAAGTTGGACTCAGATATCTGCCGGGTGTTAAAATTGCGGGAGGTTCAATCAATATGTTGGGAATAGGTGTGAAACACAGTATTTCTCAATATTTTTCAAGTAACAAAAAAGATGAAGACAAAAGCAGCAATTTTAATTTATCTGTAATCGGTGCTTTTAACAATATCAATATCGACTATCAATATCCTGATGATGACAGACACATTGATTCACGAATAAATAGCATCACTTTTCAGGCAATTGCATCAATGGACTATAAAATTATCAGTTTGTTTGGGGCATTTGGATATTCTGAAGGTTTCAGTAGAATTGATGCATTGGGAACATTCAAACATAAATTCAGAATCGAAGATAACAACGGAAATTTGATAAGAAACGAAGTCATTGAAGTCAAAGATCCGTTACATATGAAATACAGCGTTGAAGGTTTTGAATCCACTTTTGGCTTCAGGCTGAATTTGACTCCTTTGAGACTATATGCCAGTTATGCACTTCAAGAATATCCCACTGTGAATGTTGGATTTGGTGTGGTGTTTTAAGGTATAAATTTGTTTTTATTCTAATTTTTAGTACATTCACAAAAAAATAAAATTCATTATGTATAGAAAAATCATATTATCGGCAATCATCATTGCAGGACTGGCAATTCTAAGTTCTTGTGGCTCAAGCAAAAACTGTCGCCCAAAAAGAGGAATGCTATCCAACAATAATTATCAAGAAATCCATAAAAGCAATTCAGATTTGGTCTTGTCTAAAAAAGTTTCTGAATAATTCTACCAAGATATTTCTTTCAATCCTTTTGATTTTAAATATGAATTGGCTTTGGAAAAATGTTTATTTCCAAACCAATAGCCTCTGTTGGCACTCAAAGGCGACGGATGTCCTGATTTTAGGATATAATGCTTGTTTGTATCGATGAGTTGTTCTTTGCGTTTAGCGTCTCCTCCCCAAAGCAAAAAAACCACATTTTCTTTTTCTTGAGAGATTTTTTCAATAATCTTATTGGTCAGTTTCTCCCATCCTTTTCCCTGATGAGAACGAGGTTGTCCTTTTCTGACCGTCAGCACGGCATTCAACAACAGAACGCCTTGGTCTGCCCAACGTGTCAAAGTTCCATTCTCCGGAAACGATTTGCCTAAATCTTGTTCAATTTCTCTAAAAATATTGATTAATGAAGGAGGAAAAGGCTTCACTTGTTCCTGCACGGAAAAACAAAACCCGTGTGCATGCCCCGGATTCGGATAAGGATCTTGCCCCATAATCACAAGCTTCACATCTTTGAAAGGAGTATGATTCAGAGCATTGAAAATCTCTTTTCCCTTCGGAAAACATATTTGTGTTCTATATTCTTGCTTGACAAAAGAAACTAAGTTCTTAAAATAATCTTGTTCAAACTCATCTTTCAGTATTTCCTTCCAAGAAGACTCTATTTTTACGTCCATTTTATTACTTTTGTAAATATTTGCTAACAAATTTAATGAGAAAATTTCAATCCATACATCCTAAAGCTTTAGAAGATTTAGAATTTAATGTCATTTTAGAAAAAATTGCTGAATTTGCTTATTCCGATAAGGCAAAAGATGCCGTATTGAAAATTGTTCCTGCTACTGATTTTGAAGAAATTGAAAGCAACTTAAACGCTACCGATGAATATTTGACTTCTTTGGAAAGCGAAAACACATTGCCACATCATCTGATAGATCCTTTTGATGATGCTTTGAAAAAGCTTAAAGTTGACAATTCTTTTATCGAGCCCAAACAATTGTTGCAAATTGCACAAGCTGTTGAGATTATAGTAAAATTACAATTGTTTTTAGAAAAATTTAAAACCTACTTTCCTACATTATTAAAGGAAATTGCAAAATTGGAATATCATCCTGAAATTGCCAAAATCATCAACAGCAAAATCAATCAATATGCAGAGGTCAAAGATGGAGCATCAGGGGAGCTCAAACAAATCAGAAAACAGATACGCTCCGTCAAACAAGAAATCTTAGATATTTTTTCAAAAGAACGATTAAAATATAACAAACTGGGATATTTGGCAGACATCAAAGAAAGTATTATCGAAGACAGAAACGTGTTGGGTATTCAAGCTGCTTTCAGAAAAAAAGTTAAAGGAAGCATATTGGGCACTTCCAAGACTGGAAGCATTGTTTTTATTGAACCGGAAGCAACCGTACACTTACAAAAAAATTATTTCAGTTTGAAATATGATGAGAAACAAGAGGTTGTCAGAATTCTGAAAGAAGTCACACAAAAGCTGAAACCTTTTGAATATATTCTCAAAACATATAATTTATTTTTAATCCGATTGGACCTTATCTCTGCAAAAGCAAAATTTGCCCGACAATTAGGTGCCATCAAACCCACACTTTCAACAAATCGTTCATTGAGTTTGGTCAAAGCTTTTCATCCTCTGCTTAAACTGACCAATGAAAGCATAGGAGTTTCCGTTGTTTCACAAGATATTGAACTCAACGACAGACAACGCATTATCATTATTTCAGGACCAAATGCAGGCGGAAAAAGCATCAGCCTAAAAACAGTCGGGCTGCTACAGTTAATGACGCAAAGCGGCATTTTGATTCCGGTTCATGAAAATAGTCAGCTGCCTGTTTTTAAAAATGTCTTAACCGACATTGGCGACAATCAATCTATTGAAGATCAGCTTTCTACTTATAGTTATCGTTTGAAAAACATGCGTAATTTCCTAAAAAAAATCAATCGGAATACTTTGTTCTTAATCGATGAATTCGGAACCGGTTCTGATCCTGAATTAGGAGGCGCTTTGGCGGAGGCTTTTTTGGAGGAATTTTATCAAAAAAATGCCTTTGGCATCATCACCACACATTACAATAATCTGAAACTCATTGCAAATGAACTTCCTGAAATTATCAATGCGCATATGGAATTTGATTTGCGAAGTTTACAACCTACCTACCAACTCAATATCGGGCAAGCCGGAAGTTCTTTTACGTTTGAAGTGGCACAAAAAATCGGAATTCCTTATAGTATCATCAATAAGTCAAAGAAAAAAGTCAGTCGAAGTAAAGTGAAATTTGATCAAACTTTAGTGAAAATGCAAAAAGAGATCAAACGTATGAAAGAATTGCAAGCTCAATACAACAAAGAAAAAGTTGTGCTGGAAGAGACGCAAAAAAATCAAATGAAACTCAACAAAGACTTATTGCATAAACTCAATCGTTTTAACAAGCTTTATCAACTGGAAAACGATTTGCTTAACGCCGGACAAAAAATAGAAAAACTTTTTGAAGATTATTTCAAGCATCAGAATGCCAAACGCCTCACTCAACAGGTCTTTAAATGGGCTGAGGTAGAGAAAAACAAAAAATTTCCACAATTGGACAAAACCAAAAAGCAGAGCAAAAAAGAAAAGCAACAAACCAAAACGGCAAAACTTGAAACCCAAAAGCTGAAAAAAGAAGTTCAGCAAGAATTGATAAACAAGAATGTTTCAAAAGAACTGGAAAAAATTGAAATTAAAACCATGAATTTTACGCCGCAACTCGGTGACCAAGTTCGTATCAAAGGCAGTCAGGCTAATGCCATAATAGAAAAGCTCGAAAAAAATAAGGCTGTTCTTAACTATGGAAAATTTACTGCCAATGTTCCAATCAAAGATTTGGAATTGGTATTGAGAAAATAAACTATTCAATGCCGTGCATCATTCTTTTAATCGGTCTATTAAGCAGTAGGATTATCAGGGCTGCAATGATGGGAATGATTGTAAATATCAGGAAAAAGCCTGACAAGCCTTGTTGCGCCGCAATATCGTCCATATTTTCTGCCATGGTTGCTGCCAATTTACCTGCCAAACCGGTGAACACATACCAAATTCCGAACAGAAATGCCAGCATTCTTCCCGGTGTCAATTTGCTTACATAAGAAAGTCCTACCGGAGAAATTGCCAGTTCTCCCATGGTATGCAACAAATAAGCCAGCAACAGCCAAAGCATGCTGACAGAAGCTGTTTTGGCACCGTTTGGTATTTCAAGGGCGCCATAAGCCAACATGCCAAAACCAAAGCCTAACAAAGTGAGACCGATTGAAAATTTTTGTGGTCCGGAAAATTTATATTTTTTCCAAATTTTGGAATATAAAGGTGCTAAAATAACAATAAAAAAAGGATTGAGTATTTGAAACCACGAAGTATCAACCAAAGTGTTTTCTCCCGTAATTTTATCATAAACTCTCATGATTACGAGATACCAAATAATGACAAAACTAATCGTTGTAAAAATAACCGTTAAAGGATATGTGTTGTATATGGATGTTGCCAATTTACTGATAATCCATGTCAAAATAAGCATGGGAATCAACGAGATAATCACATCAAAAGTTTTATAAATCATTCCCCAGTTACCTGTCAGCACCCTACTGGTATAATCTCTGGCAAACAATGTCATGGAAGTTCCGGCTTGCTCAAAACTCGCCCAAAAGAAAACTACAAAAAAAGCAATGATAAAGACCACAATCAGTCTATCTCTTTCAATCGTCTCAAATCTAACAATCCTTGAAAGTCCCAACACGACAAATATAAATATAGACAGCAAGAATAAAAATGTTCCGAGTCCCATATTAAAATGGTTTCCCAACAAATCGAACTCCATAAAATTTTGTTTCAAAAAATGACCACCACGTGTGACCACATTATAAATTCCATCTACAATCCAAGAAATCGCCAAAACTCCTCCTATCGAGGCAAGTATTAAATCCGTTTGGGTGAAAGGCACTTGTTTTTTAAGTTCTTCTTCACTTAGATCCATTGTCTTGGGCTGCGGTTTATTGGCTGCTTCGCCAAAAATTCTTCTGGCATTGGCAAATTGCAACAACCCGAACAACATAAAGATTCCTGCCAAGCCAAATCCCCAACTCCAATTATAATGTTCTCCAATCCAACCCACCAGCAAAGTTCCGATAAAGGCACCTGAATTCACTCCCATATAGAAAATGGTATAAGCACCATCCTTCTTAGGGCTATTGGTTGGATACATTTTTCCCACGATAGAAGACATATTTGGTTTAAAAAGTCCTGTTCCCAACACGATGAAAAGCAATCCGAAATAAAACAAAAATTTCAAATCAATTCCTATGTTCAGATCGGCAACTGCCATGGATGCATGCCCTAAAGTGATGATTGACGCACCGACAATTACTGTTTTGACATGCCCCCATTTGTGGTCTGCCAACCAGCCGCCGAGTAGAGGTAAAAAATAAACCAACATCACATACCAACCAAAAAGGGCAGTTGCTTCTTTTCTTTCCCAGCCCCAACCGCCTTCACTTATTTTGGCAATTAGAAAAAGTATGAGAATGGCACGCATGCCATAGTAACTGAAGCGTTCCCACATTTCCGTAAAGAACAACACAAATAATCCTATCGGATGTCCTAATATTTGTTTTTGATCTTGTTCTTGAGTGTATCCTGACATAGTATAAATTTTAGGGCTAAAGATACAAAACTTAGTTTAATTGACTGCCAGGACAAAAAAAAGCTGCTTGTATAAATCAAACAGCTTTTTGGATATTATTTTATTTATAGTTAAACAACTACACGCTACTCTTCTAAAGCTTTTTTAGCCTTTGCAGCAATAACTCTATCATAGACTACCAATCCAACTATGGTGATTAAACCAATTCCGGCAATAATATACCAAATCGTACTTGGGTGATATGTTTCCCACAGGTTTTGTGTCAGTTGATCCGGAGTCATTTGTAATTTATCAGCAGCTTCTTCAAAAAACTTATTTTTTGGATAGGCTTTAGAAATCTCAGGTAATTCAATACCTTTTTGGAGCAGTTCTCTGCGTAATAGACCGGATTTATCTGCAAATTTTTCATATAAATCTCCTGTAATCCACTTGGTCAATAAGTTGGCAAATGCAATGGGCAGAAAATAGGTTCCCATATATAGCGCTTCTTTTCCTTTGGGTGAGATTTTGGCAATATAGTCCGAAAACTTTGGATTAGAAGTCATTTCACCAATGGCAAAAATTAATATACCTAATACTGTATACATTACGTTGTTGGTATAAAACGACAGTGCAATACCGATAATGGCAATTAATATGCCCGACATCATGGCGCTAATGGGTTTCCATTTCAAAATAATAGTGGAAATAATCATTTGCAAAATCACAATAAAGAAAGCATCCAAATTCACAACCATTTCAGGGTTGATACCACCTTCTTTGTTTTTAAAGAAATCTGCAACGCCCGGCAGCACATTATGTAGTGCATCGTATAAAGGTGTGGTGTTTACCCAATCCTCTATAAACGTTGGCAATGTATAGAACAACTGATTGAACATCAACCAGAAACCAATCATAATCAACAATAACAGTGTTAATTTCATATCGGATAGTGCTTCACCTATATTCAAGAATGAGCGTTTAATACTTTCACCAATTGATTCTTTTGATTTTTCTCTATTAGGTTCTTTAAAAAAGAACAATACCAATATCATGTTGACGGCAATTGAAGTAGCCGCCATTATGAATACTATTTTCCATCCGTAAGTATCTCTTAATTTTGCAGAAAATAAAGGTCCGAAAAATCCTCCGATATTCACCATCATATAGAACACACCAAAACCAAAAGATGAGTTCTGTTTATTAGTTGATTTTGTTACAATGGCAGAGGCAATAGGTTTAAACATTGCCGCACCGACTGCTACCCATAAAAACACTAAGAAAACAGCGGTATATGATGTAACTTCTCCCATAAAATAGTATCCGGTGCCTAATAAGGTATAGGCAATCACCAAGGATAATTTATAGCCGATTTTATCAGCTATGGCTCCGGTTATGATGGGAAGTAAATATAAAATAAAAGTCACATACGACATGATTTCACCTTTCTGAATATGCGTAAAACCTAATGCTCCTTCATCCGTTGACCCTGTTAAATATAACGCCAAAACGGCAAACAATCCATACCATGCCCAACGTTCAAAAAGTTCCATCGCACTGGCAATCCAAAACGGCTTTGTAAAAGATTTTAATAAACCTATGAACCCTAAATCTTTATTTTCTGTACTCATAATTTTAATTTCTAATTATTATTTTTTGTTAGTGTATTCCTTTCATAGCTTTATTCAGCAATGGAGAAAGAAATACAATGATTAGACCTGCACCTAACATCACCCACATGATAAATGGATAAAGAGGAAAATCATATTGTTTTAAAATACTTTTCAACATACCCGCCATAAAGTTACCGGCAGCAAAACTAGCCATCCATAAACCCATCACAACAGATACTAGTTTTGGGTTAGCCAACTTTGTAATCATTGATAAACCTATAGGCGATAGCATTAGCTCTCCTAAAGTCAAAACAACATAGACTACGAATAACCACATTGGAGATACTTTAGTTGCTCCGTTATTGATTAGACCTTGTGCTTGTGTCATAATAAAAAATGCTAACGCTCCAAAGAAAAGACCTAAAGCAAATTTGATGGATGTTCTGGGGTTTAATTTTATTTTATCCAATTTAAGCCATACCACAGAAAAGATAGGGGCTAAAATCAAAATAGCAATCGGATTGATATTTTGAAACCAAGATGCCGGCATTTCCCAACCAAAAAAGGTTCTGTCTGTGAAATTTTTTGCAAAAATATTGAATGTTCCTCCTGCCTGCTCAAATCCTGCCCAAAAAGCAATATTAAAAAATGCAAGGGTTATAATAACTCCCATCCTGCTCCAATCTTTATTTTCATTTCTAAGGAGCATTATAATGCCTACAAGAGCTAATAAAGCAACAGCATACAAAGCATATTTCTGTGCATTTTCCGGTATTGAATTCCAAATTCCTCCATACTTCACAATCAAAAATCCAAGAACAACAGCAACCACGCCATAAAATTTCTTTTTCCAAGCATCTCCTTCTTCAATCCCTTTGATAATAACATAAGCCAGTCCTAAAACGATGGCGGAGAAACCTGCAATTGTAATCACCTTGGTAGCGGCTACGGGTAAATTCCTCCAAACAGTCATCACAACAAAAGTTGCGACAACCACACCGATGGAATAAATCAAAATATCTCTCCAATCTTTCCCGTTCAAAACAAGTTTTCCTTCTTCAGAATTAGGAGGCAACCCCTTGTCTTCAAGTGTATTTTCTCTAAAATTAAGCCAAACTACACTCAATATCATACCGATTCCGGCAGCGAGAAATCCCCAACCCCAAGCAACTTTTTCTCCTAAAGCTCCTGCAATGAATGGTCCCAAGATAGCTCCCAGATTTATACCCATATAGAAAATATTAAAAGCCGAATCTTTTCTCGGGTCATTATCATCATAAAAGTCACCAACTATAGTTGAAATATTTGGTTTGAAGAAACCATTACCAATAATCAATACGCCTAATCCAAAATTGAAAAGAACCAGTCTGATATCAGGGCTTAATGAGCTAGACAGAAAAGCACTGGCAGCCAGCAAAAACTGACCCACTGCCATTACTAATCCTCCGATATAAACGGTTTTACGCTTGCCTAAAAATTTATCGGCAACCCAGCCCCCTAAAATAGGCGTGAGATAAACCAAACCTGTAAAAACAGCATAGAGTTTTAGAGAATCATCTTCTGATAATCCAAAACCTCCGTTAATTAATTCTGCCGTTAGGTATAGCGTAAATAAAGCTCGCATTCCATAGTAACTGAAACGTTCCCACATTTCAGTTGCAAACAATGTATACAAGGCTTTTGGATGTCCTTGATTTTTATTTTGTTCCATAATTTTTATTTATTTTGGTTATTTTTTCTAATTCTTTCCAGTTCTTGTATATCTAATAAATCTTTTGGACGATTTGATTTGATTTTACTCGTAATTAAGTCATCGTATGATAAAACACGCCAATATAAAACTTTTTTTCCAAGTTTATTGACAGAAACGGCATCTTTATAAGCTTGCTCAAAAGATTTATTTATTGAAAATCGTGTAATTAATTCTAATTCAATGTCATCAGAAAATTTCACCGAGATATTTTGCATTTTATTTTTTACTTTTTCAGAAAATTTCTCAATATCATATCCCATCTCATTGAAAACCTTTATCAGTTTATCCAAATTATCTTCTTTGGTATCAATCCAAAAATCGATATCAGTCGAACTACGTTGGTAACCGTGAAAATTAACTGCACCGCCACCCACCAATATCATTCTAACTTCTAATTTTTGAGCCAGTTCAATAAATTTGATAATGTCATTATGCCAATTCATTGTTTCTTTTCAATAATGAAATTATTATCATTTCCACGACTATTATTAACGTCAAACAGTTTTGCATAAGCTTCAGACATTTTTAAAAACGTCAAAAATCTTTCATCAGGTGATTTTTGCAAGAACGCTTTCAATTGTCGTTCCTTACTTTCTGCTTTGGTTTCAAATCTGATTTTCATCAATTATAAATTATTTTCAATATAACGCAACATTTTTTTAAACAAATGATGGCGTGTTTTTTTACCATAGATTCCGTGATTTTTATCGGTATAAATCATTTCGTCAAAGGCTTGATCGTTTTCTTGCAACACTTTTGCCAGTCTCATGCTGTTTTGCACATGCACATTATCGTCTCCGCTTCCGTGAACCAACAAAAACTTTCCTTTGAGTCCGCTACTGAAAAACAAAGGGGAATTGTCATCATATCCTTTTGGATTTTCCTGAGGGGTTTGCATAAATCTTTCGGTATAGACTGTGTCATAAAAGCGCCAATTGGTCACCGGCGCCACTGCTATTGCCATGCTGAAGACATCAGCTTTCTTCAAAATGGCATTGCTTGACATATAACCGCCAAAAGACCAACCCCAAATTCCGATACGTTTATTATCTATGAAATCATAAGCGCATAAATTTTGAGCAACAGTGGTAATATCTTCCAATTCCAATTTTCCCAATTGTTTATAGGTCGATTTTTTGAACCTTGCGCCACGTCCGCCGGTTCCATGCGAATCAACAGATATCACCATATAGCCTTTCTGCGCTAATATGTAATGAAAATAATCATTGGAACTGCTCCAGACATTGCGAACGGTTTGAACATTCGGACCACTGTATTGATAAATAAGAACAGGATATTTTTTAAGCGTATCAAAGCCAATCGGTTCTATGATATAAGCGTTAAGCATTTCGCCGGTTGAAGAAACCAGTTGCGTAAAAGATTTTTTAGGTATTTGATAGGCTTTTAATTTGTTGAGCAAGTTTTTGTTGTCGATAATTGTTTTGACAACTTCTCCCGTTTCAGAAAAATTAATTGTAAATGTATAGGGAACCGAAACAGATGAATATGTATTGATAAAATATTTGTAGTTGGCACTGAATTTTGCAGATGAACTTCCGTTGGGCGGGCTGAGTATTTTTTTGTGTTCACCATTCAAATCAATGCTATAAATCGCACGATTTATGCTTCCGGTTTCAGTTGATTGATAAAAAATTCTGTCTGTTTCAGAATCATAGCCGTAAAAATCTGTTATCTCCCAATTTCCTTTGGTGATTTGCCTGATTTGATCTCCTTTTCTGTTATACAGATAAAAATGATTATAGCCGTCTTTCTCACTAGACCAGATGAAACCGCCTCCATCTAAAAAAGTGAAATTGTCCGTGGCTTCTAAATCGACATAAGTGTCTGATTTTCTTTCAATCACAAATCCGCCTTTTTTGAATCTCGTGTTATACTTGTATAGCTTTAGGATATTCTGGTGCCTATTCAGCGTAACGGCAGTAATACAATCAGCATTTGCCCATTTGATTCTTGGAATATACTCATAGTCGCCTAAATCAATTTTTCTTGTTTTTTTTGTTTTCAAGTCATATACATGAAGCGTGACCTTGGAATTTTTTTCACCGGCTTTCGGATATTTAAAAGTTTCTACTTTCGGATATAAATCCTCGCCATAGCGCATCATTGAAAATTCAGGCACTTCAGATTCGTCAAATCTGAGAAAAGCAATCTTTTTACCGTCTTTGCTCCATTGATAAGCCTTGGCAAAACCAAATTCTTCTTCATAAACCCAATCGGGAATTCCGTTGATGATTTTATTTTTCTCACCGTCAAAAGTGATTTGAAAGCTTTTTTTATTTTTCAAATCCTTGACAAACAGATTATTATCTTTTACAAATGCCACCTTATTCGATGCAGGATCAAAATGAGGTTCTTGAATTTTGGCATCATCAATTTTGGTCAGCCTTTTTGTTTTTCGGTCATAGACATAATAGATTCCTTTTTTGGAATGTCTGTAAATTGACTTCAAGTTCGACCCTATGATAATTTTGGTTTCGTCTGATGAAAATTCATATTCAAAATAACCCACAAAAGGATATTTCTTGGTGGAAAAAGCTGTTTCCGTTTTCTTTTGAGTGGCATAATCATAAATTCCTATTTCGTAAGTTTTTTCTTTACGATTTACTTCTATTTTCGAATATCGATTGCCTTTGGGCATTGATTCCAGTCCGTAGAGATAGTCAGGGCGAAAAGTGCCATTCCAGATATCATCAATTGTGATTTGCTTTTGTTGTGCAAGTAAATTAAAACCGATAAAAACGAATAAGTAAAAAATCTTCTTCATACAAGGATTTAAAATCAATGTGCCAAAGTAAGAATTTTTTTTGAATTAACCGGCGTATTGGCGGTAGTTTAGAATGAGTTTTAACAATTTTTTGCCATTGATGACTGGCAACAAGTTCTCAAAGCTTTGAAATTCACAATGCAATAAGCTTTTATCATCGTATTCTCTTTCTCTTTGCCACCAAAACGTCTATTTATAATTCAACTTCTTTTCAGCTTTCCATTGGGCGTTTCCTGAAGTTGTTTAATAAAAATAATTTCTTTTGGCATTTCATATTTTTTTAGAACTTTTTTAAACGCCATTTGATTGACCGGATAACTGTCTCCTTCAATCAGCAAGATCAATTTCTCTCCGAGTTTTGCATCAGGCTTACCGGCTATAAAAAATCTTCTTGAAATGAGCGAGCGCAATTTTTCTTCAATCTGCTCTGGATGCAATTTGATACCACCACTATTCACCACATAATCATAGCGTCCCAACCATCTGAAATGTTTATCGTCCAAAATTTCAACAACATCGTTGGTAACAATCGGTTTTTCCAAAAGTTTTGGAGCATAAATTTGCAAACAATCTCTATCGTCTTTTGAAATATGAATTTCATCAAAAATTCTAAAAGCATCTCGTAAAGAATCACTTTGATAAAAATTTTTGTTTGCTTCTGTATTCAAAGGCTTTATAGCAATATGTGTTGCTGTTTCCGTCATGCCGTAAGTGGCATAAATTTTTACGGTTAAACCTTTTATTTTTTGTCTCAGTTCATAAGAAGTTTGCCCGCCACCGACAATAAGTTTTTTGAAATGTTCTAAATATTTCAAAGATTGAAAAACTTGCATGGGTATCATGGCGCCAAAATCATATTTTTTTTGAATTTTGATTTCCGACCGGGGTTCTGTTATATCTAAATGCCAACCACCTGTCAAAGCACGTATCCACATCATTTTTCCGGCAATATATTCGGATGAAAGATTGAGCAAAGTTTTTGACGCAGGTTTCAAATCAAAAAAATCTATCGTATTTTTTGCCGAATATATCAGCATTTTTTTGTCAAGCCTTATCATTTTGGGTTTTCCGGTGGAACCTGAAGTTTGTACTTTGATTTCATGTTCATCATTAAATAATTCTCTTAAAAAGGATTCGTGCTCCGGAAAATTTGTTGATACGGATGCGAATAATTCTGCAACAGATTTAATTTTTTGGTCTTGCAATCTGAATTTCGAGTGAATTTCTATCATCGGTATCTGAAATTAAATTTTTTATACGGATCAAAATAAAGAGCGCCGTTGGCAACTGATAGCGGGCTTTCAAAATTATTGGCAAACAAACTCCCCGTTCCCAAGCCTTGCGGCATTGTTGTGCCCAATTGATAGGTGTATTGCGCAATGGCGTTCAAGCCTACATTGCTCTCCAATGCTGACGTAATCCACCAACCTATATTGTTTTGTTTTGCCGCATTCATCCATGTTTCCGTGCCTATAAACCCCCCATGCAAAGCCGGTTTCAGGATAATATATTGTGGTTGTATATTTTGTAAAAACTTATTTTTGTCTATACCGTAATGATACCCTATCAACTCTTCGTCCAATGCAACCGGAATCGGTGAATTCCGACACAATTTTGCCATCTTTTCCACTTGTCCCTGACGAATAGGTTGTTCGATGGAGTGTATTTCAAAATCAGATAGTCTTTTGAGTTTTTCCATGGCATCATCAAAATTAAAAGCACCATTGGCATCTACACGAATTTCGATATCTTTTGCTGAAAATTCTTTTCTGATATGTTTGAGCAAGCTCAATTCTTCGTCAAAATCAATAGCGCCGATTTTAAGTTTAATAACAGAAAATCCTGCCAAAATTTTTTCGTTGATTTGTTGCAACATATATTCTTTGGTGCCCATCCACACCAAACCGTTGATAGGAATACTATCCACTCCGCTGGTAAAATCAGAAGGAAACAATAAAAACGGATTTTTACTCTCCAAAGATTGAAAAGCTTGTTCCAAACCAAAAACAATAGACGAATAGTCTTTGAATTTTTCTATCAGAATTGCTTTAGGCAAATTTATTTGGTCAACTAAATTTTGCAATTGCACTTCATAATCCGAAACATCATCTGCGCTCAAGCCTCTAAACAAAGCACACTCGCCCACTCCAAGTCTTCCTTCTTTTTCCAACAGCAAAAACCAAGTTTCCTTTTCACGCAACACACCCCGAGAAGTTCCTGAGGGTCGTTTGAAATGTAACTGATATTTGAAATATTTTGCCTGCATTGAACGCCGAATAAATGTTTATTCGTCTTCTTTTTTCTTTTTCTTTTTTCCGCTAAATTCAAGTTTATAAAGCACATAGCCAAATCCAACGGCTAAATGCAACATCACGATGATAAAAAGTATATTTGCTAATGACATATTTCTAATTGTTTTATTATTTTTCAGGGCAAACTTTCAGATTAAGTTTGAATTGCTCCAACATTATATCTTTTCGTTATGGGTTTATGATCTGCCATTTCAATTCCCATGCTAATCCATTTTCGAGTGTCCAACGGATTGATGATGGCATCTGTCCACAATCGTGCTGCCGCATAATAAGGCGAAATCTGCTTATCATATCGTTTTTGAATTTTTTCCAAGAGTTCTTGTTCTTTTTTAGGAGTAATTTTCTCTCCTATTTTTTTCAAACGGGCCTCTTCAATCTGCAATAGAACTTTTGATGCGGAAGCGCCGCTCATCACCGCCATTTCTGCAGTAGTCCAAGAAAAAATAAGTCTGGGATCATAGGCTTTTCCGTTCATTGCATAGTTTCCCGCTCCATAAGAGTTTCCTACAATCACCGTGAACTTGGGCACTACGGATGTACTCACCGCAGAAACCATTTTTGCCCCGTCTTTTATAATTCCACCATGTTCGGCACGACTTCCCACCATAAATCCGGTGACATCTTGCAAAAAGACCAAAGGTATTTTCTTTTGATTGCAACTCATCACAAAACGTGCTGCCTTATCTGCCGAATCAGAATAAATCACACCGCCAAATTGCATTTCTCCTTTGGCATTTTTCACAATTTTTCGTTGGTTGGCAACAATGCCAACCGCCCAACCGTCTATGCGTGCATAACCGGTGATTAGAGTTTTTCCGTAGTCTTCCTTGTATTCGTCAAAACTGTTAGCATCAACCAAACGATTAATTATTTCATACATATCGTATTGTTCTTGTCTGGATGCCGGTAAAATTCCTAAAATTTCTTCAATATTTTCACTCGGTTCTACGGAGTCTATTCTGTTGAATCCTGCCTTATTGGAACTACCTATTTTTCCAATAATATTTTTTATTTTATCTAAAGCCGCTTTGTCGTCTTTCAGCTTATGATCAACTACTCCGGATATGGCAGTCTGTGTGGTGGCTCCTCCCAAAGTTTCTTTGTCTACATCTTCGCCTATGGCAGCTTTGACCAAATAACTTCCCGCCAAAAAAATGCTTCCGGTCTTATCAACAATCAAACTTTCATCGCTCATAATAGGCAAATATGCCCCTCCGGCAACACAACTGCCCATGATTGCCGCAATTTGAATGATTCCTTTGCTGCTCATCACGGCATTATTTCTAAAAATCCGTCCGAAATGTTCCTTATCCGGAAAAATTTCGTCTTGCATCGGGAGGTAAACGCCTGCAGAATCTACTAAATATATTATTGGCAAATGATTATCTATTGCAATTTCTTGCGCCCGAAGATTCTTCTTTCCGGTGATTGGAAACCATGCGCCCGCTTTCACCGTGGCATCATTGGCAACAACAATGACTTGTTTGCCGCCGATATAACCTATTTTTACGACTACGCCGCCCGCAGGACAACCTCCGTGTTCTTCATACATCTCATAGCCTGCAAACGCACCTATTTCTATCCGGTCATTATTTGCATCTAACAGATAATCAATGCGTTCTCTTGCCGTCATCTTGCCTTTGGCATGTTCTTTTTCAATGCGTTTTTTTCCTCCTCCCAATTTGATTTTGTCAAAGTTTTGACGCATTTCTGCAATCTTTAGCCGGTTGAAATCATCATTCTTATTGAACTTTATATCCATAGTCATAATTTTGGTTCATAAAGATATAACTTTCAGGCAAAACTAAAAAAATTAATTTTTGACAGCCAAAAAAGTCGATGGTTTTTCGTATTATTGTGGCTGCATTGCAACCTAAAGAATTGAAAAATGAAAATAGAAGTATCCAATGGAGAAATCGCAGATAAGCTCAGTATTATAGAAATCAAGCTCAAACATATTCAGAACGCTGAAAAACGCAAAAACCTTCAAAATGAATATGAAGTGCTGGACAAGGCTGTTGCTCAAATCATTGATAAAAATCACGAACTATATCAGGAGCTTTTAAAGATTAATCAAGAGCTATGGGATATTGAGGATACCATTCGCGATTTGGAACGAGATAAAAATTTTGGAGAAAAATTCATTGAAACAGCCAGAGCTGTTTACTTTACTAACGATAAGCGCTCTGATATCAAAAGAAAAATCAATGAACTAACCGGTTCTAATCTCATTGAAGAGAAGTCATATCAAAAATATGACTAGAGCATGCTGCCAAAAGTTTTTGACTATAATATAAAACGAGTCGTATTCAATCAATTCATAACCCGACTTTCCTTTTTTCTTCTTTAAACTATTAAGCTTATCTTTGTTGCATGCATAAATATGCTTTAACAGATTGGTTGCCCACAACTTTAAAAGAAGTCAGAAAACGCGGTTGGGATGAATTGGATGTAATTTTGTTTAGCGGTGATGCTTATATTGACCATCCGTCTTTCGGTCCTGCCGTTGTGGGAAGAATTTTTGAAAGCTTCGGACTACGCATTGCCATTGTTCCACAACCCAACGTAAGAGACAATCTGCAAGATTTTACCAAATTGGGAAAACCTCGTCTGTTTTTTGCTGTGACTGCCGGAGAAATGGACTCTATGATTAGCAACTACACCGCCAGCAAAAAACCCAGAGAAAAAGATGTTTATACTCCCGGAGGGGAACGAGGCTTTCGTCCTGACTATGCCAGTGTTGTTTACACCAAAATTCTTAAAGATTTTTATCCTGAGGTGCCTGTTCTGATTGGTGGAATCGAAGCTTCTCTACGACGTGTAACCCACTACGATTATTGGAGTGACCAATTGAAACCTTCCATTTTGGCAGACTCAGGCGCTGATCTTTTGGTTTATGGAATGGGAGAACAACCGCTAAAAGAAATCATCATGCTGATTGAAAAAGGAGTGCCTTTCTCCTCTTTAAAAACCATTAAGCAAACGGCATATTTAATCAAACAAAGTGAAAAACTCCCTAAAAATAAAAACTGGAATGACGTGTGGATTCATTCACATGAACGTTGCCTGACAAATAAAAAAGCTTTTGCTCAAAATTTTAAAATCTTGGAAGTAGAGTCTAATATGATGACAGCCAAGCAACGTATTTTACAAAAAGTTAATGACAAAATTTTGGTCATTAATCCCACTTTTCCCAGCATGACGGAAAAGGAAATCGATAGCGCTTTTTCTCTGCCTTTCACCCGTATGCCACATCCGAAATATCGCAAACGCGGCACGATTCCCGCTTATGAAATGATTAAACATTCCATCAATATTCATCGTGGATGTTTTGGAGGATGTAGTTTCTGCACAATCTCTGCACATCAAGGAAAATTTATTGCCAGCCGAAGTAAAAAATCTATTTTACAAGAATTGGAACAAATCACGCAACAGGAAGATTTCAAAGGATATATCACGGATATAGGAGGTCCTTCTGCCAACATGTATAAAATGCAAGGCTATGATCTATCTATTTGCGAAAAATGCACGGCCCCATCTTGTATTCACCCGGTGGTTTGTAGCAATTTAAACACTTCTCATAAAGATTTATTAGATATTTATAAATCTGTGGAACAACACCCCAAAGTGAAAAAAGCTTTCATCGGAAGTGGCATTCGATATGATTTGACGGTTCCCCGGTACAATAAAAAAGCCGATGCTGAAGATTTGAATAACTATCTGGAACAACTGATCACCAAACATACGTCAGGCAGACTGAAAGTTGCCCCGGAACATACATCAGACAGGGTTTTAAAAATGATGCGAAAACCTTCTTTTAAATATTTTCATCATTTCAAAAAACAGTTTGATCAAATCAATCAAAAATACAAGCTACGCCAACAACTCATTCCTTATTTTATTTCTTCCCACCCTAACGGAAATATGGAAGACATGGCTAACCTGGCGGCGGAAACCAAAGATATGGGATTCCAATTGGAACAAGTCCAAGACTTTACGCCTACGCCAATGACCCTTGCAACCGTTGCCTATTACAGCGGCTATCACCCTTACAGCTTGAAAAAAATAAAAACAGTCAAAAATCGCAAAGAAAAACTGGATCAATGGAAATTCTTCTTTTGGTATAAACCTGAAAACAAGAATTGGATTAAAGATAAACTACTTGCCATGGGAAGAAAAGATTTGCTGAATATCTTGTTGCCAAAATATCAAAGAAAAAAATAACGAACAATTATTTTTAAATCTTTATACTGTCTGATAATCAGAAGTTCAATTTTCAATTTCTTTCACTCTCCCAACTTCTCCTGATTTCAATCGCACCTTGATGCCATGCGGGTGATTGGCAGAATTTGTGAGTATTTTTTCTACAATCCCATCTGTTAAGTTTCCACTTCTCTGATGGTGTTTTTGTACGATTTTTACTTGTATTCCGATTTTAATATCACTTCTTTTTCGTCCATCTTTCATATCCAAACAACTATTGATGAATGTATTACAAATTCATAACTTATATCATTTTTAAATATAAATTAACCCAAAAGAAATGGAATTATTTTTCCATTTTCTCATCAACCAAAGCCAAAATTTTCTGTTCTCTTTTCAAAGTATTTTCAAGCAAATCATTTGCTCTGTTCAGAAGCTCTTTGGCTTTATTTTTATTCTTAAGTGTCGCCGCATTGATTCTTACGTTATAATAAGCTCCATAGGCTCCTGTTCTGGCAGACATTGCACCCACGGCAACATCAGAAATAGAAGCAGGCAATCCGGTTTGTGCCATTTCTTCCATCACCTCCATGGAATGATAGGCGGTTTCTAAAACTTTTAGCGGAATTTCAGTTGCATAGAGCGTTGCTGCTTCAATTGCCTCCATTCTTACTTTTTTATCAACTTCAGATTTTTTAGGCAATTGGAAAGCCTCCATTATTTTATTGAAAGCATTCGTGTCTTCATCTACCAAATGCAAAAGTTCTTGTTTATATTTTTCTCCTTTCACCGCCCAGTCGGAATAATATTCCCATCGATCATCCCAACCGCGTTTATGCGAGGATAAATTGGCAACCATTGTTCCCAATGCTACGCCTAAAGTTGCAGAATATGCCGCTATGGAACCGCCACCCGGAGCCGGACGTTCTGATGCTGTGAGGTCGGCAAAATCGGATAAAGTTAAATCGATTAATTTTAATTTTTTCTTATCCTCTAAAAGATACTCAATGATTTTTTCTTTAGGATTAAAAGGCTTTAAATCGTCTGCTCCCAGTGATTTTACAGCAATTTTAATTTTTTCACTTTCGGAAATTCCCAGAGATCGATTTTGTTTCGTCAAAAAATAGTCTGCAGCATCCAACATAACCTTTTTTGGCACCAACCCGATGATTTCAGAACCTGTAACCCGAATGCCGCGCTCATCGGCAGATTTTACGGACTCATCAAATACCAAATGAACGGGTGCTTCGTTGATATTGGTAATATTATAAGAAACTTGCGCAATCCCATATTCTTCAATATACCACCCAATGCCTTTTACACCTTTGAATTTTCCGGGAATTCTAATAGGTTTTCCGTTTTTATCCAAAACTTTCTTTCCGGTAATGGGATTTCCTTCTCGTTTAACTCTCCCCGCTTCACGAATGTCAAAAGCAATGGAATTGGCGCGTCTTGTAGAAGTTGTATTTAAATTAATATTATACGCCACTAAAAAATCTCTTGCAGAGATGGCTACAGCTCCTGATTTTTCCACCTCGTCATCAAATTTGTCGGGACCAAAATCAGGTTTCCATTTGTCGTCACTGATTTTATCAGGCAATCCTTCATATTCACCCGAGCGCACATTTGCCAAATTTCGGCGTTTTTCTTCAGTAGCGGCGTTTTCATAAAAATAAACCGGAATATGCAATTCTTCTCCGACCTTTTTACCTAATTGATGTGCATATTTTGCCGTTTCTTCCATCGTGATATTGGCAATCGGCACAAAAGGACAGACATCTGTGGCACCAAAGCGCGGATGTGCTCCGGAATGCTTGCTCATATCAATTAATTCCTTGGCTTTTCTGATTAAACGATAAGCTGCTTCTACCACTTGTTCCGGCTCCCCAACAAAAGTAATCACTGTTCTGTTGGTGGCTTTTCCGGGGTCTATATCCAATAATTTTACACCATCTACGGTTTCTACTTGTTTGGCTATTTCATTGATTTTTGCCGTGTCGCGTCCTTCACTGATGTTTGGAACGCATTCTATCAGTTGTTTTTGCATAATGCTTGTTTTTAACGGAGTAAAAATAAGCATTTGTTTGAAATAGAAAACTGTTTATTGTTATTTTTTGTTTGTCTAAAAACTTCAGTATATAGTGAACATCCGTATGGATCTGAATTCCGGAAACATTAGTGTTTATTGATTAAACACAAAAATCTTAACTAAAACCTGAATTTCACATCTTCTATAGCATATTTTTTTTCGCAGTATTCACAGCGCACTTCAACCGGACTTTTATTTGCCAGTTCAAATCTGGTTGATACGTTTTCCACGTTAGTCACACAATTCGGATTAGGACAAATAATATGTTTGTTAATATGACTTGGAATCTCAATTTTATGTTTTTCAACCACCTGATAATCTTCAATAATAATCAATGACGCATTTGGAGAAACCAATGCGATACTGTTCACCTCGTCATTGGTCAAAACCCTGTTTTCTATCTTGATTATATCTTTTTTGTCCATTTTATTACTGGAAAGATTCACGCCTATCATCATCAAATTTTTAGGATTTTTCAGATTTAAAATATCGGCCACTTGCAAAGCCTTTCCTGCTGTGATATGATCGATTACAGTTCCGCTTTTAATAGGATCTACTTTCAATTGTTTTTTCATTGTTGTAATATTTTTTGAGGATGATTAGATTAGATTCAATAATTTCGTAATAATTGCCTGACGCATAAACACCCCGTTTTTTGCTTGCTGAAAATAATAAGCATAAGGCGTATCATCTACATCTGTTGTGATTTCATTCACACGTGGTAGCGGATGTAAAAGTTTAAAATTATTTTTAACATTTGTTAAAATATTTTTGTCTATAATATAAGCATCTTTCACTTTTTCATAGTCTTCCAACACGGCAAAGCGCTCCTTTTGAATTCGCGTAACATACATGATATCCAACTCAGGAATAATCTCATTAATATCTTCGACTTCTTTGAACCAAACACTCTTTTGCGTTAGTTCGTCTTTGATATATTGCGGCATTTGCAAGTGTCTTGGAGATGCAAAATAAAATTTCGGATTAAAATCTGAAAGGGCTTGAGCCAAAGAATGCACGGTTCTTCCCAGACGCAAATCACCAATCATGGCAATTGTCAGATTTTTGAGTGTTCCTTGCGTTTTTTGGATGGAGTATAAATCTAACAACGCCTGTGTGGGATGCTGGTTGGTGCCATCTCCAGCATTCATCACCGGAATATCAACTGTTTCTGTTGCAAATCTTGCCGCCCCTTCAATTTTATGTCGCATCACAATAAAATCTGCATACTGACTGATAGTCATTAATGTATCAGACAGCGTTTCTCCTTTTTTTACAGATGTGGAACTGGTTCCTGACATGGAAAAGCTTTTTCCTCCCAGTTTTTTGATTGCCGTGTCAAAAGAAAAATGTGTTCTCGTGGAGGGTTCAAAAAACAGCAGAGCGCCTAATTTTCCCGACAAATCGGGTTTCACTTTACCCGTTTCTATATCACGAGCTAAATCGATTAATTCCAGAATGTCTTTTTTGCTGACATCACGCATTGAAATTAGGTTTTTCATTTTTTTGTCTTGGTTTTAATATATTAGTATTTTGATTTATTTCTGTCCGGTAATTTTTTCTAAATCAAATTTTTGATTCAAAAAATTGCCAAGCTGTCTTTCTGTATTTTTTTGCTATTTCTTTCGGATTTTTACTCTCAATAATACCTCGCCCAACGATAATCAAATCTGCTCCGCCTTCAATAGCTTCTTGCACACTCGTATATTGTTGACCCATTGCATCTGTTCCTTTTTCCAATTTCACGCCCGGCATCAACAATAATTGTCCGTTTGGAATTTTGTTTTTTAATCGTTGCAGTTCTTCTTTTGAGTTGGCATGCACAATATATCCTGAGACCATTCCGGAATTTTGTGCTCCCATAGAAAAAACCTTTCGAGTATAAGTTTCGTTCATCAGGTTTCCCTCAGATGACATTTTTGCCAACAGAAATGAGCTTTTTTTATCTACATCTTCAAAAAGTCCTTGCAAAATACCTTCCCCCGGAATGGCATGTACCGTGATAAAATCAGACCAATCTTTGATTTTGTAAATTCCGGATTGATATTGCTTTTTAACCGTATTTCCAATGTCGGCAAATTTACGATCCTCAAAAATCAAGAAATCATATTTCTGCGCGTAAACGCGAAGTTTTGTCAAAAAATTATCGTCAAAATCTTTTAAAATATCAACATGCGTTTTAAGCATCACAATCTGCTCTGCCGTTTGTTTTAATATTTTAAAAAAATCTTTTTGGTTATCTACATCCAGAGACAAAACCAAATTTGATTTTTTTGATTTGATTTTTTCAATCAATGTTTGTGTCAGCGGATTGCTTTTTATCTGCTCCGATTGATGTCGGGTTGTTTGTGTCACAAAACTTTTGATTTCATCAACCTGAATCTGAGAAATTTTATTATGTGCTTGCAATACCTCTAAAATCTCGTTCAAATCAATCAGAGCATGCAATTGAAAACCTTGGGTCTTCAATACTTTTGTTCCCTGTCTGCTTCTATCTATAATCACCATAAAATCAGATGTTATCAAACCCGCTTGTCGATATTTTTCAGCAGTTTCCATAATACTCTCACCCGTGGTGATCAGATCATCTATGATAACACATTTTTTCTCTTTTTTATATTTTCCGATAATTGAATTTTTGGTTCCATAAGTTTTTTCTTCCTTACGTGCATAAATCAAAGGTTTATTCAGTTTATCCGCCACAAGCGTTGCAATTGGCAATGCCGTATAAGGAATCCCTGATATATAATCGAAATCTAAATTCTTTATTTTTTGCACCAATAAATCTGCAACACTATTGAGTAGTTTAGGGTATGAAATCATATCTCTCAAATCAAAATAAAATGGAGATTTCATTCCACTTTTCAAGATAAAATCTCCAAATTTAATAGCACCTATTTCATGCAATTGCAATATAAAATCTTCTTTAAGCTTTTTGAATCTCATGTGTTTATGTTTTTTCCTACTTAATATTTTCCAATTTTCCGTTCACAAAAGTCATTACAACATCTCCTTTTCCCTGCATTCCTTCAAAGGGAGAATATTTTGCTTTGGTTTTAAATTTCTCAGGTTCTATTTTCCATACTTTGTTCATATCAATCACGACTAAGTCCGCATAATAGCCTTCTACAATTTTTCCGCGCTTTTTCAAATTAAAAATTTCAGCGGTCCTGCTCGATATTAATTCAACCAATCTTTGCATATCTAACTTGGATTTATTCACTTCATTCAACAACAAAGGCAGATTAGTTTCTAAGCCCGGAAAACCGGAAGGAGCATCGGCATATTTTTTTTGCTTTTCATCCAATCGGTGTGGAGCATGATCCGTGCCGACTACGTCCACAATGCCATCATATATTCCCTGCCAAAGTCGTTGATTATCTTTTGTTGTTCGCAGCGGCGGGTTCACTTTTCCAAAATTCCCAACCTTTTTCAAAACTTCTTCCGTCAATAACAAATGGTGTGGCGTGATTTCACAATAAATTTGTGCTTCACCTTTATATGACTCAATGATATCAATTTCTTCTGCTACCGACGTATGAGCAATATAGAGCTTATTGCCAATTTCTTTCGCTAATTTTGCTACCAACTCGGTGCCTTTCACGGCGCATTCAGGATTTCGAATATAATTATGGTCAAAAATTGTAGGATTTTTTGTTTTGTCAGCATAATTTTTTACACATTTCTGCAACTCGGTATGTACTATTACAGGCAAATCATATCGTAAAGAAATATCAAAAATTCTCTTTATAACTTCTTCATTATCAACATATTCATTTGAATTGGAACCCGCCAAAAACAGTTTGAGTGCCACCACATCATCAGGATTGGTTTTCAAAATTTCAGTCACATCTCGTAAATTATAAGAAGTGGCTGCAATATTAAATTTATAATTAACCTTCGAGTGCCTTGCCTTTAGTCTTTTTAAGTTCAGGTTATGCAAGTTTATTGTTGGCGGTTTGTTGTTTGGCATGTCAAAAACCATTGTTGTTCCGCCACGAATTGCCGCATTGGAGGCACTTGTCCAATCTTCCTTATTGCTTTGCCCCAGATCACGAATATGTGTATGCGGATCAATTGCTCCGGAAATAATTATTTTTCCTTCTAAATCTATTTCTTGTTCATTATCAAACGTATTGGTGCCGATATAAGAAATATATTCGTTTTCGATTAATAAGTTCTGTTTGATTCCGTTAATAACAGCATTTTTCAGTAGCGTTCTCATAGAATTCTAATGTTTGAGTTTAAGACTTTTCTTAACAATCCCAGGACCTTCATAAATAAAACCCGTAAACACTTGCACCAAGCTTGCACCGGCATCCAATTTCTCCTGTACATCCTCAGCTGTCATGATTCCGCCCACACCAACGATTGGCAATTCTCCATTTGTCTTTTGATGAATATATCTAATCAGCTCCGTTGCCTTATCTTTTAACGGCGACCCGCTTAAGCCTCCGTTACCGATTTGCTGTATTTTTTCATCTGAATATGACAAATTTGTTCTGGATGTTGTTGTATTCACGGCAACAATTCCATCAATTTCGGTTTTTTGAATGATACGCAAAGTATCGTCTAATTGTTCTTGGGTTAGATCCGGTGAAATTTTGAGCAAAATCGGTTTTGGTTTAAATTTTTCTGCATTTATTTTTTTTAGTTTTGACAACAAATCCAATAATGCTTCTTTGTCTTGCAATTCTCTCAAATCTTTGATATTCGGGCAACTCACATTGACAGTGAAATAATCAACATAATCATGCAAATCTTCAAAACACCGGACATAGTCGTCATTGGCTTGCTCATTTGGCGTTAAAGTGTTTTTGCCTATATTCGCCCCTACAATCACATTAGACTTTCTTTTTTTAAGATTTTTAATTGCATTGGATAAGCCTTTGTTGTTAAAACCCATCCGATTGATTAATGCTTTGTCCTTTTTCAATCGAAATAATCTCGGTTTTGGATTTCCTTTTTGCGGAAGTGGTGTCACTGCTCCTATTTCTATGAACGAAAATCCAAAACCAGACAGCACGTCTATATATTCTGCATTTTTGTCAAATCCGGCAGCCAAACCAATGGGATGTTTAAATTTGATTCCAAAAACTTCTTTCTCCGATTCCTTGGTATCGGGCATAAAAAAAGTCCTTAACAGGACTGAAAAAAAAGGAATACGATTGACAAAATTTAGAAAAGCCAGAGAAAAATGGTGAACCGCTTCAGGTTTGAACAAAAAAAACACGGGTCGAATAAGATTTCTATACATCTGCTTAGGTTTGAGCAAAGATATAAAGATATTGCTTAAAAAAAATCTACCTCATGAAAATATTTATTAACAAAGATTTGTAAATTGCAAACAAAAAACAATGAGAAAAAAAATTGTCGCAGGGAACTGGAAAATGAATAAAACGCTTCCTGAAACTCAAAATCTAATTCAAGACCTTCTACGAGTTATTAACACCGAAAACACAGTCGAAGTTTTTGTTGCCCCAAGCTTTGTCAATCTAAAAACCGCTATTGAGCAAACAAAAAATTCAGCAGTCAAAGTTGCCGCACAGAATATGTATTTTGCAGAAAACGGTGCCTATACAGGTGAAGTTTCTGCCAATATGTTACAATCCATAGGCGTTGACACCGTCATCTTAGGACACTCGGAAAGACGTGCTTATTTTGGTGAAACCGATAAAATCTTGAAACAAAAAGCCGAACAGGCATATCACAAAAATATGATGAATATTTTCTGCATTGGTGAAAAATTGGAGGAACGACAAGCAGGAAAACATTTTTCCGTGGTGGAATCACAGCTTAAAAATGCTTTATTTGATCTGCCTGAAGATGCTTTTAAAAAAATTGTCATTGCCTATGAACCCGTTTGGGCTATTGGCACCGGAGAAACAGCAACACCTGAGCAAGCACAAGAAATCCATCATTTTATCAGAGAAGTTATCGCCAAAAAATATGACAAAGCTTTAGCTGACAGCCTTCGTATTTTATATGGCGGAAGTGTAAAACCCAACAATGCAGAGGAGATTTTTTCTCAACCTGATGTGGATGGAGGGCTGATTGGCGGGGCTGCACTAAAAGCAGACGATTTCAATGCTATTATTGAAGCGGGAAAATCTTGATTTTTATCATAATACTTTAAATTCGTTTCATTATATTTGTTGCGTTTTCAATACAACCCCTAATACAGGACTAAACATATAAACATTAAACTATGAATTTACACGAATATCAAGGAAAAGAGATATTAAATCAATCCGGCGTTAGAATTCAACGCGGAATTGTTGCAAATACTCCTGAAAAGGCAGTAGAAGCCGCAAAAAAACTCACAGAAGAAACCGGCACACAATGGTATGTTGTCAAGGCACAAGTGCACGCCGGCGGGCGCGGAAAAGGAGGCGGTGTGAAATTGGCTAAAAGTTTAGATGAAGTCAAAGAATTGGCTTCTAATATCATCGGCATGATGCTGGTCACACCACAAACACCACCGCAAGGAAAAAAAGTGAACCAGGTATTGATTGCCGAGGATGTTTATTATCCGGGAGAAAGTGAAACGGAGGAATATTATATGAGTGTAATGCTTAACCGCGGAGCAGGAAAAAATATGATTATGTATTCTCCTGACGGAGGAATGAACATTGAAGAAGTTGCCGAAAAAACACCTGAAAGAATATTTATCGAAAATATCGATCCTGCCTATGGCTTGCAAGGATTTCAGGCTAGACGTATCGCTTTCAATTTAGGATTGAGCGGGCAAGCTTTCAAAGAAATGGTGAAATTTGTCTTTTCTTTGTATGACGCATTCGTAAAAAATGACGCTTCCCTGTTTGAAATCAATCCGGTGTTAAAAACCTCCGACAATAAAATCTTAGCGGTAGATTCAAAAGTAGTAATTGATGATAATTCTTTATTCAGACACAAGGATTTAGCTGAAATGAGAGATACACGAGAGGAAAATGCTGTTGAAGTGGAAGCTAAAGAAGCAGGGTTGAGCTATGTTGCGTTAGACGGAAACGTAGGATGTATGGTGAATGGAGCCGGATTGGCAATGGCAACCATGGATTTGATTAAACAAGCCGGTGGTGATCCTGCCAATTTCTTGGATGTAGGAGGAACTGCTGATGCAGAACGCGTTGAAAAAGGCTTTCGTATCATTTTAAAAGACCCTAAAGTCAAAGCCATTTTGGTAAATATCTTTGGCGGCATTGTGCGTGCCGACCGGGTAGCACAAGGCGTGGTTGATGCCTATAATAACATGAAAGGAGAAATCAATGTGCCCATTATTGTTCGTTTGCAAGGAACCAATGCCGATAAGGCTAAAGAGCTGATTGAAAATAGCGGTATTCCGGTTCATTTCGTAACCGAATTTCAAGAAGCTGCCGATAAAGTTCAAGAAGTGCTGGCATAGTTTTAATACCATTTTAGATATAAAAAAATCCGGAAGATTAATAATCCTCCGGATTTTTTTTGATTATTATTATTTCTCAATCCTTAGACATATCATAAATAAACAATATAATCGCTATAAAAAACGAAACCACTGCAGCAATCAAAACATATTTCATATGGCTCCAGCCAACAAAATCACCTATGGATGCAATCAGTCCCAATTGCAAGCCAACGGCTAGTGCCATCTTTACTTTTTTGCTCATATCTCTTTCTAATTTTTTCCGGCATTCATAATAATCGGCAAGCCGTCTTTTCCACCTACAACCACAATTTTGGAATTAGGAGATTCCGCCAGTTTCAAGGTAGCTTCAATTCCTTTCCAGCGCAAAAGCTTATCTGAAATTCCCATGGAAACGATATCTTGAAAATCTTTGATTCCTTTTGCTTCAATACGCTTACGTTCTGCTTCTTTTTTCTCTTTCTGTAAACGATACTCATATTCCAAAGCTTCTTGTTGCTGTTTTAATTTTCGTTCAATCGCATTTTTTATCGTGGCGGGAAGTGTCACATCTCGCACCAAAATATTTTTCAAATGCACAAAGTTTTGATTTAAGATATTATTGGTTTCTTCAAAGATTTCTTGTGTAATTGCTTCTCTTCTGGTCGAATAAATTTCCTCAGGTGTGTAACGTCCTACTACATTTCTCGCTGCAGAACGTATGGCAGGCTTAATCACATCATCCAAATAGCCCAAGCCTCTGAGTTTTATCAATTTTGCCAAATCTTTGTGTCTGGGTTGATACCAAACCGTGGCATCCAATTGAATGTCCAATCCGTTTGATGATAAGACTTTCATGCTTTCAAACAGCTGTTGTTGTCTGACATCAACCTTATAAACTTTGTTCCAAGGTGCCACAAAATGAAATCCTTCGCTCAACGGAATTTGAGTGGTATCTACACCTTTTCCAAAAGTTTTGAACAAAACACCTTTGTGTCCGGTTCCAATCGTAACCATTGATGAAAACAGAAAAATCACCAATATAAAAAGTAAGATTCCAACAGGCACTCCATATTTTAAATTTTTGTCAATCTTTTGATAAGTATCCATAATTTTTATATTTTTTAATTCGGTTTAAAAATACAACTAAAAAATGAATTCTTAAAATCGGATATATCTCTATAAATTTAATTGTATTGATGATTTATTCATCTAAAAACTCAGCTTTATACCAGTTGGCTGTTTTCTTTAAAGCCTCATCAATGCCAATACGGGGATGATAACCAAAAAAATCTTTTAATTTGTCTATTTTAAAATGATAATCTTTTCCACCGTTGTCGATTCTATAAGGTGTCAAAAACGGCTCTGACTTAATGCCTAATATTTTGTGAACGCCATAGTAGATTTTAGCAATCGGATAAGCAACTGCATAGGGGACGGAAGATTTTGGCAATTTGATATTGAATGCGTCTGCCAGTTTTGTATTGAATATATGCCAATTGATATCTAAACCGTCTGTTGCAATAAAAGATTGTCCGTCGGCTTTTTTTTCTCTACCGACCAAAGTGATAATATCTATCAAATTATCTATAAAAACGGGACAAGTTTTGCTTTTTCCTTTATTCACTTCCATAAATTTTCCTGAAAGAAGCGCATCAATATATTTGGATATAAAAGTTCTGTCATTGACCCCAAATACATTTCCCGGACGAACCGCCGTAATGTTCATTTCTGTGATTTGATCAAAATTCCACAACCAACTTTCTGCCAAATATTTTGTTTTTGCATAAGGAATCAAATTTTTATCAACAGGAGATTCTTCTGTCATATTAATTTTTCCAAATCCGTGAAAAGCCACTGTGCTGATGTAGATAAATTTTTTTGCTCCTGCTCTGCTTGCCGCTTGAGCAACATTTTGTGTTCCTATGAAGTTTACATTCTCAAAAACAGAGTAGTTTCCCCAGTCTGCCGCCAATCCGGCTACATGAAAAACCTTATCGACTCCTTGCATGGCTTCAAGTAAGCTGTTTTTATCGGTTATGTCTCCATAAAAAATTTTGGTATTGACATTTTTTAGAAATTTCATATCAGAAGTCTCTCTGACCAGACTATGCACTATGTTTCCTTCATTAATCAATCTTTTTACCAGACTACTGCCAATGAAACCATTTGCTCCCGTAACCAAAATTTTTTCTTTCATCTGTCTAATTTTATGATTTATCGTGTGTAGATAATAAATAAATCCGTCAGCACGCCAATTGTTGCATGCAATAAAAAGACATACCAAATTGATTTGGTTCTCAGCGCAATATATCCAAAAATAATTCCCACAAATATAGAACCCATAATCTCTCCTTCGGGTTTATCTATATGCACCAAACAAGATGAAACGGTTTGAATGAGAATTGCTGCAATTGCTCCATATCTGTCTTTCAATCCAAACAACAGAAATCCTCTGAAATAAAACTCCCAAGCAATATAATATAAAACGATATAGGCGATTTCATAGGGAATCAGGTTAGTTTGATCTATCAACAAATTTTTTGCCAAGGGATATTCTGATTGTACATCCGGCATTTGTGCCGCAAAATAAATAGCAGGAACAATCACAAAAGGAATCAACAATAAATATTTTACTCCTGATTTAATATTGCCGAATCCTAACCCGAAATCCAATAAGGATTTTTTCATGATGAGTTTGACATATAGAACAGGGATCACAAACATCAACACAAAGAAAATCAAAAATTGAAAAAATCTGATGCTTTCATCATCTGCCCAGCCTATTTCAAAGGGAAGTGTAAAGGTTCCCGGATAAGCGTGATATCTATAAATTGTCAGCAAAACGGGCGCGCTCAACAGTAAGATATAATGATGTAAATCCTTTTTGCTAAAATCTAATGTGGACTTATCTGACATGGTAAACTAATTTTCAGAGTAGAAAGGTATAAATTTTTTAATAAATATTCGATTATAATATTTTTCGGTTATCCAAAAACTAATTAATGTCCACAGCACTCCGGCAACAATATCGATAAAATAGTGATATCTGCAATAAATCAAGGAAATAAAAATTCCCAGAACAATCGGTATAAAAACAGGCAGCCAATTCTTTCTGTATTGTGCTATGATGATAAAAGTGGTCAAAGATATTGCCGTATGCAAACTTGGAAAAGCATCAAACTTATTGTGTTCCAATGAATTGATTGTATCTCGAATAATATCTGTCAGCCATAATCCATCCAGGTTCACTTGTTGTAGAGACGAAATCGGCTCATAAAATCTCGGACCCAAAGCCGGCACCAAATAATATATCAAATAAGATCCGTAATAAGTCAAAAACAGAAATAGAATAGATTTATCCAATGCTCTGAACATTTTTTTCTTATACAAGTATCCCAGAATTAGCAGAGGCATCGGAAAATAGAAAAAATATAGGATATACATCAGTTCCGTCAAATATGGATTGATAATACTTTCAACGGCCACAGTCGGATTCACTCCTAAGATTTGAAAATCTATATTTGCTAATTCGGCATCATAAATATTCGGATTCATATAGGGCAATGTTAGGTGAAGGCTATCAAAAATAAGCACAAGATAAATAACGGGATAAAAAAGCAGCAAGAGTTTTATCCATTTCGGCTTGTGAGATTTTTTGCGAAGCTTTATAATAATAATTTGAAAAATCAACAAACCGAATAGTAAGAAAAATCCGTATAATCTGTATGCTGATTGTCTGAATGTAATTAGATAAAAGACAAGCATAAACAACCAAAACAACGTGTTCACGACATCGACAACACTCAAATATTTGTTCTTCACGAATGATTCTTTCATCAAAAATTATTTAAGCATGTCCGGGAGAAAAACAGTTAGTAAGACAGGCTTTTGGTATAAACTCTATAGGTCTTATATTTAACACCCTTCAAATTTTCTGCGGCTTTCACCATCATTTCATTATTTTCCAGTATCCAAGAAGCTTCTCCTCCTATAATTTTATTTTTTCTGGCAGATTGAATGATATTTGCGTAGAAAACCGCTTCAATTCCCAGTTTTCTATAATCGTCTATCACACCAAGCGTGATGATTCTGACATAATCTGTTTTTTTCTTGTTCATCAAAAGTTTGATGATATTAAAAGGGAAGAGTTTTCCTTTTTTAAAAGATTTTGTGATTTCATTGATATTTGGAATGGTTAATGCAAAACCTATAAATTTTCCTTCGTGTTCCGCTATCAATACATAATCAGGAATCACAATCATCTTGAGTCCTTCTGCCAAAAATTCAAATTCTTTATCCGTGGCAGGAACAAAACCCCAATTTTTTTCCCAAGCTTTATTATATACTTCTTTGATTTTTGCCACTTCATTCTTAAAATCTTTCATATTGATTTTTCGAATGTTAATGCCTTTTTTTGCCAGTCTGTCTTGAATCATTTTTGCCAAACGCACTGATTTATCAGATACATCTTTGGTATAAATCATATAGGCAAATAAATCCATATCTTTTTCAAATCCGTATTTTTCAATATGTGTTTGATAATATGGTTTGTTATAGGTCATTTCAACAATCGGCGGGCGATCAAATCCTTCAATAAGCAATCCGGCTGTGTCATTGGTCGAAAAATTTGTCGGTCCAATCATCGCATCAAATTGATGTTTTGAATGCCATTGCGCAACAACGTCAAACAATGCTTTTGAAACTTCATAGTCATCAACCACATCATAAAAACCCCAAAATCCGACATTTGACCCGTGATAATCGTTATAGTTATTATTTCTAATAGCTGATATTCTGCCAACGACTTGTTCGTCTTTATACGCCAAAAAATTATCGACCTGAGAGTGTTCAAAAAACGGATTTTTCTTTTCAGACAGAATTTCTTTGGCAGCCATTTGCAACATGGGCACATAATTGGGATCTCCCTGATAAAGACTATGGGGAAAATCGATAAATTTTTTCAGGTCTTTTTTGTTCTCGACCTTCTTGACTTGAATGCTCATAAGGATATTTTATTGGATAATGCCTAATTTTCCGGATGCCTTGATAATCTTGTCTACAGCCTCATCAATTTGATTGAAGTTATGAGTTGCCATAAGAGAAAAACGAATCAGCTCGTCTCCGGGTGGCACTCCGGGAGAAATTACAGGATTAATAAAAACGCCGTCGTCTGCCAACATTTTGGTCAGCATAAATGTCTTGTCATTATCACCGATAAAAATAGGGATAATCGGTGTTTCCGAGCTTCCTGTTTCAAACCCGGCATCTACAAAGCGTTTTTTGGTGTAATTGGTGTTCTCCCAAAGTTTTTTGAGTCGTTCGGGTTCTTTTTCAATAATATCAATGGCTGCAATCACACTGGCTGCATTTGAAGGTGCAATACTTGCACTGAAAACCAAAGATCTTGCATTGTGTTTCAGATAATTGATTGTGTCTCTGTCTGATGCAATAAATCCACCGATTGATGCCAGAGATTTGCTGAAGGTTCCCATAATCAAACTTATGTCATCCGTCAGCTCAAAATGGTCGGATGTTCCTCTTCCCTGATGTCCCAACACACCTAAACCGTGTGCATCATCTACCATCACATTAGCTCCGTATCTTTTGGCAAGTGACACAATATCAGGTAGTTTTGCGATATCTCCTTCCATGCTAAAAACACCGTCAATCACTATCAGCTTAATCACTCCGTCAGGCAAAGATTGTAATACATTTTCCAAAGATGCCATATCATTGTGCTTGTATTTTTTCATCTGCCCGAAAGACAATCTTGCCCCGTCATAGATGCAAGCGTGGTCCAGTTCGTCTAAGATCACATAATCATGTCTTCCGGGGATTGCAGAAATTGTTCCCAGATTAACCTGATAACCCGTGCTAAATACTAAAGCTGCTTCTTTGTTTACAAAACTTGAAATTTTTTCCTCTAACTCGAGGTGTATATCGAGCGTGCCGTTTAAAAATCTGGAACCTGCACAACCTGAGCCGTATTTGTCTATTGCTATTTTTGATGCTTCTTTGAGTTTTGGATGATTGGTCAAACCTAAATAACTGTTAGAACCAAACATCAAAACATCTTTTCCGTTTATTTTTACAACTGTATCCTGTTCTGATTCAATCGTTCTGAAGAACGGATAAACCCCTCTTTCTTCCAGTTTTCTAGGCGCATCAAAAGCCTTCATTTTTTTTAACATCATAAGCTAAAATTCATTTTTATATCAAAAATCTACTTTTCATTTTGTATGCCATAAGTCAATATAAAATGATGTAAAGTATAGACAAATCTAATTATTTTTTTATAATAAATTTACAATCATCCTGTTTTTAACACTGCAAATTACATATTTTTTACATTTACATTGATGTAATCTCTTTCTAATCAACACTTTATTATTTTCTAAGATAATAAGCATATACTTTTAATATTGTCAATATCAAGAATAGACGCAAGATATTGATAATTGTTACTTAGAACAATGTCGGAGGTTCAAAATTATTCGGTTTTGAAACTTCCTCTTCAATTGTATTTTCTGTTTCAGATTCATTTTTTTCTTCCATTTCATAATGCAACGACGGAAGCGCATCAATCTGTTTAACTTTGTTTTTCGTCAATAAATTTCCTTGCGCCTTAATTCCTTTCACTCCAATAAACACACTCACATCTATTTGTTGTGGCGGTTTTTGGTCTTTGCCTCTCTCTTTTGCAAATTGAATCTCCCATATTGGCAACCAATCGGTTGAAACCAATAATAATTGTGCGTTTTCCGGAATAAATTGTTCTTCTCTTTTTATTTCATCCACCAAAAAACGTTTGATAAAATATTTATTTTTAGCCTTATCAAAATAGGCTGCCGTGACAGGTTTGCCTGATATATGTTTTTCCAATACAATCATATCATCAGGAAAGTGTTTTTCGATATCCGGTCTGAACAGGCTCACTTTTCCTTCTTGTGTAATCATCAGAAGCACATCGTCTCCTGCAAATTCTCCTATCAGTTCTCCTCGTTCTTCCGTGTTGATGCGCATCACGGCATCGTCAAACCATATTTTCCTGGGCTTAAGTGTAGAAACCCCTTCTTCTTTTAATTTTATATTTTTGATAGACAGTTTTGTGACCAAATTTCCTTTTACTCCACGTCCTTTGATTGCTAATTCTTTAAAATCAATATCAAATTTTGTTTTACGCAAGCTTCCTGTTTGTCTGAGATAGATCGTCACCACTTCTGCTTCGCCATTCGGATTGGCAGAAAAATATAAGATTTCAGAATGTGGATTACCGGATGTCAAATCATATTCTTTTTCTCTGGTTGTTCCACTCACATAGAAACGTTTCATATAGGATGCTCCTTTCTTTCCGTCTCTGTAAATCAAATTGTAGATGGTTCGTTTATCTTTTTTCTTAAAAACAGCTGCATGAATAATATCTTTTCCAACAAATTTTTTATCGGTCACTTTAGATACCATCAATTTTCCGTCTTTTCTTATCGTGATGATGTCATCTATATCTGAAACATCTCCCACATATTCATCTTTTTTCAAAGATGTTCCAATAAATCCTTCTGCTCTGTTCACATACAATTTTGTGTTTCTCATCACCACTTTTGTAGCCACGATATCTTCAAAAGATCTTATCTCAGACTTGCGCTCTTTAGCTTTCCCGTATTTCTTTTTAATATTCTTGAAAAAATCAATCGTGTAATCTGTAATGTGTTCCAGATGATATTTTTTCTCATTGATTTTTTCTTCAATGGCTTCGATATTCTTCTTGGCTTTGTCAATATCAAATTTAGAAATTCTCTTTATTTTGATTTCTGTTAATCTCACCAAATCATTCTCCGAAACCGGACGTTTCAAATGTTTTATATGCGGTTTGAGTCCTTTATCAATGGCTTTTAACACGCCTTCCCAAGTGGTTTCTTCTTCTATATCTCGATAAATTCTGTTTTCGATAAAAATTCGCTCCAAAGAAGCAGCATGCCATTGATCTTCCAACTCTTGCAGTTCTACTTCCAGTTCTTGTTTGAGCAGATCAAGAGTTCTGTTGGTAGATTTTTCTAAAATCTCACTTACGCCCAAAAACAAAGGCTTATTATTTTCAATAACCACTCCCAGAGGGGAGATTGATATTTCACAATTTGTAAAAGCATAAAGTGCATCTATGGTCTTGTCCGGTGAAACTCCAGGGGGCAAATGCAAGCGAATTTCTACATTTTCAGAAGTATTATCTTCTATTTTCTTGATTTTTATTTTACCCTTATTATTTGCTTTGATAATAGATTCAATCAAGCTTCCCGTAGTGGTTTTATAAGGAATTTCCGTAATCACCAAAGTTTTGTTGTCTTCTATATTGATACGAGCCCGCATTCTGATTTTTCCGCCACGCTTCCCATCGTTATAATTGCTGACATCAATCATACCTCCGGTCATGAAATCAGGATAAAGCACAAATCTCTTATGCTGTAAAATCTTAATAGAGGCATCAATGAGTTCGTTAAAATTATGCGGTAAAATTGTTGTTGACAAACCAACGGCTATTCCCTCTGCTCCTTGTGCCAAAACAATCGGAAATTTAGCAGGCAAATTGACCGGCTCCTTTTTGCGTCCGTCATAAGACAGTGCCCATTTCGTAATTTTAGGATAATAAAGTACATCCAAAGCAAATTTTGACAATCTCGCTTCGATATATCTGGGGGCTGCCGCTCCATCTCCTGTCAGAATATTACCCCAGTTCCCTTGTGTGTCAATCAATAAGTCTTTTTGCCCCATATTGACCAGAGCATCAGCAATAGATGCGTCTCCATGCGGGTGATATTGCATGGTGTGTCCTACCAAATTAGCCACTTTGTTGTAGCGTCCGTCGTCCAAATCTTTCATGGAGTGCAATATTCTGCGTTGCACCGGTTTGAAACCGTCTTCAATGGCAGGAACCGCTCTTTCCAAAATCACATAAGAAGCATAATCTAAAAACCATTCTTTAAATTTTCCACTGATTTTTTTGATCGATTCTTGCTCGTGACGTTCTTCGCTATGTATATTTTCGTCCATACTTGTTCTAGCTATTAGCCTTTACTTTTCAGCTTTTTTTCACATATGTCATTTATCTGTTATTCATTGATTAATTTATTAGGATTATTCTCTCCAAATAACACTTCTTCCTTATAAACCCCCTAACTCATTCTGCAATTATACTTCACTCCGGTTTAAGGATTTTAAATTTTTCACTTTTTCCTAATCATCAACCACATCCAATTCCACCTTCAGGTTGTCAATAATAAATTTCTGTCTGTCCGGCGTGTTTTTTCCCATATAAAAACTCAACAACTCTTCAATAGACAAGTTAGGATCCATCATTACCGGCTCCAAACGAATATCTTTGCCTATGAAATGCTTGAATTCATTTGGTGATATTTCTCCCAAACCTTTAAAACGAGTAATTTCCGGCTTTCCGCGTTTACTGACTTTTTCAATCGCATCCAATCTTTCTTGTTCTGAATAACAATAGAAAGTTTCGTGTTTATTTCTCACTCGGAATAAAGGCGTCTCTAAAATATACAGATGTCCTTCTTTGATTATCTCAGGAAAAAATTTCAAAAAGAATGTAAGCAATAGCAACCTGATGTGCATTCCGTCCACATCTGCATCCGTGGCAATCACAATATTGTTATAGCGTAAATCTTCCAGACCTTCTTCTATGTTCAAAGCTGCTTGTAACAAATTAAATTCTTCGTTTTCATAGACTACTTTTTTGGTTAACCCGTAAGAATTAACCGGTTTTCCCCGCAAACTGAACACTGCTTGTGTATTCACATCTCGAGACTTTGTGATTGACCCGCTTGCAGAATCTCCCTCAGTTATGAATAGAGTGCTTTCCAAACGACTGCTTTTTTTCAAATCGTTGTAATGCACTCTGCAATCTCTTAATTTTTTATTGTGCAGACTTACTTTTTTAGCGCGTTCTCTCGCTAATTTTCTGATGCCCGACAATTCTTTTCTTTCACGCTCCGCCTGCACTATTTTTTGCAAAATTGCTTCAGCTACATCAGTGTTTTTGTGCAGATAATTGTCTAGTTCTCGTTTGATAAAATCATTCACATAAGTTCTCACCGTCGGCAATCCGCCCCCCATCTCGGTTGAACCCAATTTTGTTTTGGTTTGCGACTCAAATACCGGTTCGATCACTTTAATGCTAATGGCTGCCACTATTGATTTTCTGATATCTGATGCATCATAATTCTTGCCATAAAAATCTCTGATTGTCTTCACTACCGCCTCGCGAAAAGCTGCTTGATGTGTTCCGCCTTGTGTGGTATGCTGTCCGTTGACAAAAGAATAATACACTTCGCTATATTGTGTTTTGCTATGCGTAATGGCCACTTCTATGTCTTCTCCTTTCAGATGAATGATTGGATATCGCCTGTCGGTTTCCGGAATATTTTCACTCAGCAAAT
Organism: uncultured Flavobacteriaceae bacterium; assembly: GCA_964489245.1. Taxonomy (GTDB): domain Bacteria; phylum Bacteroidota; class Bacteroidia; order Flavobacteriales; family Flavobacteriaceae; genus CAZAXU01. Next base: position 10,333 of record CAZAXU010000003.1, on the reverse strand, counting down.
CTTTCAATCCGTTTTCCGAATGATATTTTTCTCCATTGAAACGAATACTGAGTCCCGTATTGAGATAAATATAGTTTTTGAAAAGTTTTTCCGGATATTCTGTTCTGAATTTGTACTTAGGAAAAATTTCGGAATCCGGAATAAATTCAACATAAGTTCCGTTTCTTTCCGTTGTTGCTTCCAAATCAGATTCTTGAATCAGTTCTCCTTTATTGAAAATTGCCCATTTGGTCTTTCCTTCTCTGTAGGCTTGCACCTTGAAATGTTCTGACAAGGCATTCACGGCTTTTGTCCCCACGCCATTCAATCCAACTGTTTTTTTAAAAGCTCTGGAGTCATATTTTCCGCCGGTATTCATCTTGGAAACCACCTCAATCAGCTTACCTAACGGAATACCGCGCCCATAATCTCTCACCATAACTTTGTTCTCTTCAATGGCAACATTTATCGTTTTTCCGGCACCCATCACAAACTCATCTACAGAGTTGTCTATCACTTCCTTAATCAAAATATATATTCCGTCATCGGGCGACGAGCCATCTCCTAATTTTCCGATATACATTCCAGGGCGCATACGAATATGCTGCTTCCAGTCCAGTGAAAGAATATGTTCTTCAGTATAAGCTGCTGTTTGCTTCTTAGCCATAAAACCTTGATAAAATTTCAGGTCGCAAGATAATAAAGTTTAGGTTATTTTTTACATGCCTGCCGATGAACTTATCAACAATTTTATTCAATAAACCAAGGAAAGATGTAAGTAAAGCCGATGTAGTGATAAAAAATTCAAATTATTTATTCACTTGTTGCTATAAAGTTTTTAGTATTTTTGCCCTATGAGCAGAAGAAGAAAAAAACCATTATTTGAAAATGTTGAAATTGTAGATCTGGGTGCGAAAGGAAAAGCCGTTGGAAAGGCTGCCGACGGCAGAGTTATTTTTGTTCCGTTTCTTGCCCCCGGGGATATTGCAGATATTCAGACCATCAAAAAAAGGAAAGCTTACTACGAAGGAAAATCATTGATTATCAAAAAATTATCTGATTTAAGAGTTAAGCCTAAATGTAAATATTTTGGCATTTGTGGAGGCTGTAAATTGCAACATATCAATTACGAAGAGCAAATTAAATTCAAACAAAAAGAAGTGGAAAACAATCTGACTCGTCTTGGAAATCTGACACTACCTGAACAAACTTTTCCTATTCTAAAATCTCCAAAAAATTACAATTACCGTAACAAGATGGAATTCTCTTTTTCTGCCAAGCGCTGGCTGACAGAAAAAGAAATTGAACAAGAGCAAGAAATCACAAATCGTGAAGGTTTAGGATTTCACATTGCCGGCATGTGGGATAAGGTTTTGGACATCGATGAATGCCACTTGCAGGAAGAACCTTCAAACCAAATCAGAAACCAAATTAAACGGTTTGCGCTTGAAAATAATATTAGTTTTTATGACCCTAGAGAAAAAACAGGGCTTCTGCGTACACTAATGATTCGAAATACATCAATCGGAGAATGGATGGTTGTTATACAGTTCTACCGAAACGATGAAAAACAAATTGAAAAAATGATGCAATTTGTCAAAAAAACATTTCCGAAAATCACATCGCTACAATATATTGTCAATGAAAAAGACAATGATTCCATCTATGATCAAGATGTTATTCCATATCATGGAAAAACCTATATTGAGGAAAAAATGGAAAATTTGACTTTCAAGATTTCTGCCAAATCATTCTTTCAAACCAATTCATTACAATCTCTTGAAATGTATAAAATCATTCGTGATTTTGCCAACATCAAAACAAATGATATTGTTTATGATTTGTATACCGGAACCGGAAGCATTGCGCAATTTATTTCAAAGCATGCCAAAAAAATTATTGGCATTGAATCTGTTCCCGACGCCATCGAAGATGCCAAGAAGAATGCTCGACTCAACAAAATTGATAATATTGAATTTATAGTAGGAGATATGAAAGAAATTTTCACACAAGATTTTATCAGGAAATATGGCAAAGCAAATGTGGTGATCACCGATCCGCCGCGTAGCGGCATGCACCAAAAAGTGGTTGACAATCTCCTGAAACTAAGCGCTGAAAAGATTGTTTATGTGAGTTGTAACTCTGCTACACAAGCGCGAGACTTGAGTTTAATGAAACACCTGTACAAAATTGAAAAAATGCAACCGGTGGATATGTTTCCACACACACACCACGTAGAAAATATTGTTTTGCTGTCTAAGAAAAAATCGTAATTTTAGCCGATGAATCTACTAAAAAAAATATATTCCTTTATTTTTCTGAGCGCTTTGTTTTTCTCTTGTGAAAAAGACGACACTTGTCTGTCTCCCATGACACCAAAGCTGATTCTGCGATTCTATGATGCATCTGACCCCGGCACGATCAAAAGTGTTGCCAACTTGAGTTTGATTGCTCTTCCAAATAATGATACACTCATCAATAATGAGGAAAAAGACAGTCTTAGCATTCCTTTGAATGTCAACAAAAATGATTGTAAATTTATTTTGGCAAAAGGAACAAACAATGATACTATTTCTCTTTCTTATGTTCGAAAAAATATTTTTGTTTCAAAATCATGCGGATATAAAACCATTTTCAATGACTTTCAAGCTTCAATCCAATCCGACAACCAAAATTGGATGGACTATTTAAAAATTAACACCCATAAAATCAATATTGATACCACGGCACATGTCAAAATTTTTCACTAGCATATTATTTTTTTCCTTATTTGGCATGCAGGCACAAAACACGTCCGTAAAAGACAATATTATGTCTCATGACAGTATCATTCCAACAAAGAGAAAACCCATGAAAATCAAAATAGGTTTTGATTTGGGAAAATATGCTTGGGCGAAATTATACGGACACCAAAGTTTGGATTTTTCCGCAGATGCCAATGTTTATAAAAATTATATTATCCGTTTTGATTTTGGCAATGAAAACCATCATACCGGCAATAGTTTATATGACTACCATACTAGTGGAAATTATTATCGTCTGGGGCTGGACTATAATTTGTATGACAATTGGCCGGGAATGGATAATAATATCACAGTCGGTTTCAGGCTGGGATACAGTGATTTTGAACACTTTTTACATCATTATACCATCAACCAATCCGGAGCAATTTCTCCGCCTAAACCTATTATTGCCAACAAAAAATTCGCTTCTCTAAACAGCACTTGGTTCGAGCTGACCGGCGGCATGCAAGTGGAAACCTTCAAAAATATTTATTTTGGCATGCAAATCTCGGCTAAATATCTGATTGCAACCACAAAACTGAGCGACTTCTCCACAGCTTATATACCGGGATTCTTTTCTACAAACTCCTCAGGATTGGGTTTCGGCATGAAATATACGATTAGCTATCAATTCTCATTATAGCGATCTTATTTCCAAGTTTTGTACGGATATTTTTTCAGCATGGAATTATAATATTTTTTTTCTCCCGTAACTTCTTTTCCCAACCAAGATGGTTTCTTGAAGCTATATTCTTCGGTGGGCAATTCAATCTCTGCAAGTATTAAACCTTGATTGTCTCCAAGAAATTCATCCACTTCAAAAAATAAATTTTTTCCGGCTGGAATAATATATCTTATTTTTTCAATCACTCCCGACTCTGCTAATTTCAATAATTCTTCAGCTTCGTCAGTTGAAATTTCTTTTTCCCATTCATAACGTGTTGTTCCGGAATTGCCAGATGCTCCTTTGATGGTCAGAAATGCCTGCTTATCTTTGATACGCACCCGAACACTACGCTCCGGATTGGAACTTAAATAAGCCTGAACAATATGGTATCGCTCGCTTATATCGGATTTAAAATCAGACTCTACCAAAAATTTTCTTTCAATCTCTACAGACATTTAGTATTTTTTTCAAAGGTATGAAATAAGTTCAAAAAAAGAAAAAAAGCAAATTAAATGAATTTTAACAGTCTAATAATAAGCTAAGTACAATATATTATTTACATTTGTGGAATAACCGGTTTAAAAAAAAATTAAGCTTATGAAAACAAAAGTATTTTTTTTAATAGCATTCATGATTATTCAAGAAAGTTTAATTGCACAAAATATAAACATTCCTGATGCATCTTTTAAGCGTGCACTCCTGTCTGTCGGTGTGGACACCAATGGTGATGGCGAAATTTCAAAAGCTGAAGCAGAGGCTGTAACAAATCTCAACATTGCTTTTAAAAGAATTCTTTCTCCTGATTTACGAGGTATTGAATACTTTATTAATCTAACCCACTTCAATTGCAACACCAACTACCAACTTAAGAATATTGATTTAAGTAAAAACACTAAACTGAAAGTATTAAATATTAACCAAACTTCAATTACATCACTAGACCTAAGTAAAAACGTAGCGTTAGAAGAACTTGACTGTGATGTTACATTACATCTAACTAATTTGAATTTAAGTAAAAACCTTGCATTGAAAAAACTAAAATGTTCGTTATCCTCGATAAATGAATTTGACTTGAGCAAAAACGTAAATTTAAAGGAGTTCAGTTGTTATCAAACTAAAATCACGCAGCTTGACTTGAGCAAAAATAGTGCATTAACCTACTTGAGATGTTTCTATAATGATCACCTTGAAAGTCTCAATATAGCAAATGGAAATAATGTTAACCTGAGACTTGTCGCCGGAACCAGAACACCAAAGCTAAGATGTATTCAGGTTGATCCCAACATCATCAATAACATTCCTAGTAATTGGACAAAACCTGTCGGCGCCGGTTACTCTACAAACTGCTATACCACAGTGAATGAACACAATTTGTCCTCTATTGAAATATATCCAAATCCGGTTAGCAATAAACTGTATATAAAAACAAATGGTCAAGATAAAATAGATTATACATACATATTTGATTTGCTTGGCAAGCAAATCAAAAAAACAAAAAGTCAAACAATTATTGATGTAAAAAACTTGGTTTCCGGCATATATCTTTTAAAAATTGAAGTTGGCGGGAAAACAATATGTAGAAAAATTATTAAAAAATAATTTTTCTATCGCCTTAACCTTAAAAGAAAAGCACACCAAATTGGTGTGCTTTTCTTAATTATTGCCTATAAAAGATTATTTTCCTTCTTGAATTATACTCATCCAATTTGCAGATGCAATAATATTTGTTAAACTTCTACATTTGAATTATGTTTGTAGTCTTAAAATCACATATACAAATAATACCAAAAAATATGTTGCAAATCAGTATAGTTCGCACGGAAAAAGAACGTTTTATAGAGGCTTTAAAGAAAAGAAATTTTGATGCTACGGAAATGATTGAAAAAGCTATATCTCTTGACGATAAGCGAAAAAAAATTCAAACCGAAAATGATAATTTGTTAGCTGAAATGAACAAACTCTCTAAAGATATCGGTTTGTTGTTCAAAAACGGAGAACCGCAAAAAGCAGAAATTCTAAAAGAAAAAACCGTTCAAATCAAAGAAAAAACAAGGACGTTAACTGAAAATTTGGAACAAACCAAATTTGCATTACAAGAAATTCTCTACCAAATTCCTAACATCCCGAACCATTTGGTTCCTTTTGGAAAAGATGAAGATGATAATGAACAAGTTTTCGAATACGGTAACATTCCGGGACTTCATAAAAATGCTCAGCCCCATTGGGAATTGGCAAAAAAATATGACATCATAGATTTTGAATTAGGCAATAAAATAACCGGTGCAGGTTTTCCTGTTTACAAAGGAAAAGGTGCTAAACTGCAACGTGCACTTATCAACTATTTTCTGGACAAAAATGAAACTGCCGGATATGATGAAATTCAGCCACCGCTATTGATTAACGAAGCATCCGGACTTGGAACAGGACAATTGCCGGACAAAGAAGGACAAATGTATCAGGTGGAACGAGATGAGCTTTATCTCATCCCGACCGCAGAAGTTCCGGTAACCAATATCTACAGAGATAAAATCATATCTTATAAAGACTTTCCGATTCAAAACACCGCATACACACCTTGTTTTCGTAGAGAAGCAGGATCATACGGTGCTCATGTTCGCGGATTGAATCGTTTGCATCAATTTGATAAGGTTGAAATTGTCAGATTAGAACATCCCGAAAATTCTTATACGGCACTAGACGAAATGGTGGATCATGTAAAAAATATTTTAATCGAATTAGAACTACCTTTCCGCATTGTTCGTCTTTGTGGTGGAGATTTAGGCTTCACTTCCGCCCTAACCTACGATTTTGAAGTTTATTCCGCTGCACAAAAACGCTGGTTGGAAGTGAGCTCTGTATCTAACTTTGAAGACTTTCAAGCCAATAGGCTTAAATTGCGTTTTAAAGATCAAGATGGCAAAAAACGTTTGGCACACACATTGAACGGCAGTTCATTAGCATTGCCTCGAGTGCTCGCTGCTCTCTTGGAAAACAACCAAACCGAAAACGGAATCAAAATTCCAAAAGTTTTGCAAAACTACCTGAAATTTGATTTAATTGATTAAACCGCTATCGGCTGCAATAATAGTTTAATTAATTGCATATTTTCTGCATCTGGACAGACAAGGCTTTTAAACCTATATCAACGTGTAATAAAATATTATGAACAAAAACGTCTTTGGCAAACACCAACAAAAAATAGCTCTGAAAAACAAAATCTACTTCTATGGTTTTTATACCATCCTGCTATATTTTATGGCACTGACAATTATATTGATTAGCAAGCCCAACCAAATCTGTTTTACGTCCTATCTATGCGCAGATTCTTCCAAATATGTCTTTTTTACCGGATTTATTCTATATCTGTATATCTTGATTTTTGCCGTAGTTATTGTCCATTCATTCAAAGTTTTGGAAAAAGTTTTACAACATAAAAATCATCTTAATATTTTTAAAGGCATTTTTATTGTCATCCCTCTACTTACCGGTGTTTATGTTTGGTTATCCGATACCGAAAGCAAAAACGGAATACTGCTTATTCTTTTCACGGCAATTATAAGCATAATGGGACTTTTAATGATTGAACTCCGGAAAAAATAGAATTTATATCATACAGAATGTAATCCGCAACCACGCAAAAGTTGTATATTTGTTTATCTCTCTTGAACAAAAAGCTTATAAGCATTTTATAAAATAATGACAGTTACTTACAACCCTTTACATGCGCTTTTGATTTTTTTTATAGCAACAAACCTGCTGTGGTTGACTTTTAGACCTGATAAAGGATGGTTTTGGTTGATAAAAAATAAATACAAAGTCAAAGAAAAAATTGTTATTGAAGATATTCTTAAACTATTATATCGAAGTGAAAAACAGGAAAAGAATTTAAACATTCATGATGTTAGCAGAATTTTAAAATACAAAGACGCTTTTGTCATTAGCAGTATTAATAGCATGATTTCCGAAAATTTAATTTCTTTTAAGAAAGAGCGGCTCTTGTTGACACAAAACGGAAAATCATATGCGCTACGCATCATAAGAATGCACCGACTTTGGGAAAAATATTTGGCAGAGAAAACAGGTTTCGATAAAAGCAAATGGCACCGAATTGCAGAACAAAAAGAACACGAAACAAATGAAGAACAAGCCAATCTAATGGCATCAAAACTGGGAAACCCCATTTTTGACCCTCACGGCGACCCTATCCCCACATCTTCAGGAAAAATTGCACAATTCAAATCACAATCCCTATCAAGTCTGTCGGTTGGAAAAATTGGAAAAATTGTCCATATCGAAGATAATCCTGATGTTATTTATAAACAAATCGTTGCCAAAGATATTCATATAGGTTCTCAAATCAGAGTTATTGAAAACTCCCCCAATCAAGTTATTTTCTATTCTGAGGGAGAAGAATTCAAACTTACACCAATCGTTGCCGGAAATATTGATATCGCCACAATCGAAGAAAAAGATCAATCCTTATCAGATGATATCGTCAGACTCACCAATTTGAAAATCGGAGAAACCGCTACCATTGTGAGAATCTCAAAAGAAAGTCGTGGAGAAGCCAGAAGAAGACTTTTGGATTTAGGATTCGTTCGGGGGGCAAAAATAAAGATTGATTTGTTAAATCCGTTGGGCGAGCCCAATGCCTATCTCGTCAAAGAAACTTCTATTGTTATTCGTAATAATCAGGCATCTAAAATCCTTATTAAAAAAGCAGAAGCATGAAAATCAAACCGGAAAGTTCCTGCACATCCTGTCCTGCCAACTCTTTTGAAGACTTAAAAAAATTGGGAACAGACACAACAAACTTCAACTTTGTAGTGGCATTGGCGGGCAATCCTAATACGGGGAAAAGCACAATTTTTAACGCACTAACCGGATTACGACAACACACAGGAAATTGGCCGGGAAAAACGGTTACGAGGTCCGAAGGTGCCTTTCAATACAAAAAAACAAAATATAAACTCATCGACTTACCCGGAACTTATTCTCTACTGTCTACTTCAGAAGATGAAGAAATCGCCAGAGATTTTATTCTATTCGGCAAACCGGATGTAACCATTATCGTTGTGGATGCCACCAGATTGGAAAGAAATTTGAATTTAGCACTACAAATTTTAGAAATCACCGACAAAGCGGTGCTTTGTTTGAATTTAATAGATGAAGCTAAAAGGAAACATATTGAAATTGACACTCGCAATCTTTCAAGAGAACTGGGAATTCCGGTTGTGACAACCAATGCCAGATCCAATAAAGGCATCAATAAACTGATTCAAACAGTGAATAACGTCGCCGAAAAAAAAATTATTTGCCGTCCGTATCGTATTAAAAATATTCCTGAGAACATTGAAAATGCAGTTAATCAACTCAAGAAAAAAATTGAATCTGAATATTCAAAAATTTCAAACAGCCGCTGGATTGGTTTCAGGTTATTGGAAGGAGATTTGCAAATCATCAATGCTTTAAAAACCGGCAATTTTTTTGGACATCCTACCAAAAACACAGAGAAACTTATCGATTTGGCAAATAATCTTCGTTGGCAAATCGGAGACGACTTTCATGACGGTCTGACAGAAGCAATATATGCCGATGCCACAGAAATTGTAAAACATTCTGTCAGTACGGAACAACAAAAAAGATCTACAAAATTAGACGTAAAAATAGACCGAATTGTCACCAGTAAAATTTGGGGATTTCCTATCATGTTTCTCCTTTTGGCTCTTGTTTTATGGACTACCATTCAAGGTGCAAACTATCCTTCCGAATTATTATCCGAACTATTAATTGATTATATGCATCCTATCCTAAAAAAATTCTCTCAACAAGTCGGACTGCCGTGGTGGTTGGACGGTTTTCTGATTGATGGAATCTACATGGCGGTTGCATGGGTAATTGCCGTAATGCTACCCCCTATGGCGATATTTTTTCCTTTATTCACCTTACTGGAAGATTTCGGCTATTTGCCCAGAGTGGCTTTTAACTTGGATTATCTATTCAAAAAATCCGGAGCACACGGCAAGCAAGCCTTGACCATGAGCATGGGGTTCGGTTGTAATGCCGCAGGAGTGGTTGCAACAAGAATCATTGACAGTCCGAGAGAAAGACTAATTGCTATCATCACCAACAACTTTTCGCTTTGCAATGGGCGCTGGCCTACACAAATCTTATTGGCAACAATATTTATAGGGACTATTGTTCCCTCATATTTGTCCGGATTTATTTCTATGGCTGCGGTTGTGGCTATCGCCGTTTTAGGCATATTTTTTATGTTTTTTGTTTCGTGGATATTGGCAAACACCATTCTGAAAGGAGAGATATCCACATTTAATTTGGAACTCCCCCCCTACAGACCTCCCGTGTTTTGGAGAACTATTTATACTTCACTCATCGACCGCACACTAGTTGTGTTATGGCGTGCCATTGCATTTGCTGCACCCGCAGGAGCTGTGATTTGGTCTATCTCAAACATTTACATAGGCAATGAAACCGTAGCGGAACGACTTATAAAATCATTAGATGGTTTTGGTTTCTTGATTGGTTTGAACGGGGTCATTCTGCTGGCATATATCATCGCTATTCCGGCTAATGAAATTGTCATTCCAACCATTCTTATGCTGACTGTTTTAGTAACCGGAACACATATTGGAAATGGTGCCGGCGTGATGTTTGAACCGGAATCTGCAAATGCCACCGGAAATTTATTAAAAACAGGCGGGTGGACACTACTGACAGCGATTAATGTGATGCTGTTCAGCTTGTTACACAATCCGTGCAGCACAACCATTTACACTATTTATAAGGAGACACGCAGCCTTAAATGGACTCTTGTTGCATCTCTCCTCCCACTTTTTTTAGGTTTTATCATCACCTTTTTGGTTGCACAAGTTTGGAGGCTGAT
>CAZAXU010000002.1:55009-90587 GCA_964489245.1 uncultured Flavobacteriaceae bacterium | reverse complement strand
ATTTGGTCCAATAGGCTGACTTGTATTATTAGTTTCAGTATTACAGGAAGAATTTACCACTGTTGAACTTACACTATCATTGGATGCATCTGCATCTCCGGTCAAAGAAGTTGTGGCAGTGAAGCTATAAGATCGGAAAGCAGACAAGTCCACTTGAGCTGCAAATGAATGGGAGACTGTTGCTCCGGGGGCAAGCGGTCCTGCCACTTGTTCAACCACGGGAGTTCCGTTGTCCATTGTATAGCTCACATCAAAATTAGATTGAGGCATTCCGCCGAAGTTTTGTATATCCACGGTTACGGTTTCCATTCCCAGACCGTTTCCTGATACAGGAGAAGTGATGGCGGTCACCCCTATATCATTATGAGAAATATGTGTGATATTTTGCGTTGTACTGTCATTTGACGTATTTTCATCGCCTGCCATGTTTGTGGAAGCAACTACTGCATAAGTATGTCCTTCTGTTGAGAAGTCGGCATGTGCGGTGAAAGTATATTGGGCAGATGTAGTTGCTGCAAGTGTTCCTGTATAAGTTTCTGAAATCACAGCCCCTCCGTCAAGTTGATATGTCACGGGGAAGTTTGATGCATCATTATTACCATAATTAAAAATGGTTACAGTTACGGTTTCATCTGCAGACAATACAGTGTTTGTGGCGGGAGTGTTAATATTGGTCACACCCACATCGTTGTTAAAGTTTGGTGCGATTTTGTATACACCAACTTGGTCTTTCCTTCCACTGTTAAAATACTCACCGATATACCAGAAAGTTTTATCATCGTTGGGATCCATAACCATGTGTGCATAATCGCCATATCTGTATCCGGAGGGTTCATTGCCTACTCCCGGAACAATTATATCTTCTGTAAGTGTCATTGTTCCCAGCGGGTCTGCGGCATATCTTCCTGTGAAACGTAGTTCGGGAACGTGGTTTGCACCCACAATTGTATATCCCAAACCGATGTTTCCTTGCACATCCATATTGATACTGCCACACCATGCAGAGTCGGCATCGGCAGTGGTGAAAGTCCCCTCTTGATAGATAGTCCAAGGCTGTCCGTCTCCGTTTTGGCGAAGTTCATACCAACGAATACCGGCATGGTTATTTCCATCGGTATCCACCACGTGATTTAACACAATTGAATTGTAAGAACCAAATCTTCTATAGTTAGTGGCATACATCATAACGCCTTTTAGCGCACAAGTTCTGGATCCGTCAGGTTGTATAAGATTTGTAAAAAGTCCGCCGGAGAAATCTCCTTTAAAAGGAGTAGTGGTTAGTTCTTGAGCAGCCGTAACAGTTGAGTTGGCAGGTGTAGCCCAATCAACTGTGGCGGTCCATATTTTCAGGTGGTCTTGAGCCACTCCTGCCCATGCGTCATCTTGTTGATAGATGATAGGAACATTCCCTGCAGGAGGCAATGTTGAACCGTTAATGGTTGGACATCCGGGAGAATAAAGACCACTATTTTTTATTCCGGGAAGTTGAAATCCAATCATCTGAGCCGTATTATCCCCCGTTAAGATTTTATCTCTTTCAAGAGCAAAAAATATTTCATGTCCGGATGTATTGGAGTTGTAATAATTCATAGTGATATAATATCCGTCACTCCAGATAGATAGTTTTTCATAATCCGGAGTACGATCAAAGTTATATCTAAAAGTGTACCATCCGTCGTTTACAGGATCGGGTCCTTGACTGACAGCTAGCAATAATCCGTTTGGAATATTATCTAATTCCATCATCAAAAAACGATCTGCTTGCTTGTCATATTGAACAACCAAATCACAGCAAGCATTTTCTCCGAAAACAGTTTGCGGGTCAAGGGCTGCCGTAAGCGGATTTCCACTTTTATCAAATACTTTGAAAGCAGTGTTATAAGCCACAAAAACGTGATTAGGTCCTACGGCAATTGTAGGATCCGAAGGCGTAGATGTAGATGTTGCCGCTTCAAAAGTCAAAATAGGAGCCCTTCCTTGTGTTTGACTAGTAAGAGTGTTTTTATTTTTCACTAAGGGGTCACCATTTACGGGTAATCCTTTTCCGGGAACAACAATATTTCCTCCTCGAATCATTTCATGGATTTCTTTTGGTGTTTCATCTGCCGGAATTAAATTTTTTCCGGATGCCAAAGAAGGCATTTCTTTTACATAGGCAGGCTTTTTGAAAACAGATGCCTTATTAGTTTTTTGAGCGCTCATAGAGAGCATAAGCGTAAAGAAAAATACGCTAAATAGTAATTGTTTAATTTTCATAATGTACACTTTATGTTAGTAATATTGGAGCAGCGAAGATATTAAGAATTATTTAATGTAACACGATAAATTTTGAAAATAATATCAATGAAATTGCAGATTTGTTTTCAATATTTTAGAATTTTGATTTGAAAGCACTAATGTTTATTTTTTTTCAAATTTCAAAAATTCTTTTCAAAAATCTTAACATATTAAGTTTTGCATTTAAGTGTATCATTGCATGTATATAGGGTAAAAAATAAAAGACTATTCCGTCTTTATTTGTTGGACAAATTAGATTTGTTTGGTTGTTTTTTTTTGTAATCTTTATTACTAAAAAATTGATGATATACATATATGTCTGATAATAAATGTATTGCCGGGGGTTTATTTTTTTTTAAAAAAATCTTTTATCAGCCTTTAATTTGAGATTTTTTTCTATCTTTACGGGAACAATAAGCTAAAAATAACTAGTAATATTATGAGAAAATCAAATTGGTTGACCCAATCTGTTCTTGTAATTTTGGTTCTCTTAATGGGGATATCAGAATTAGCAGCCCAAGAAACAGTAGACGCTGTTATGAAAGCAAGGGGTCTGTCTGACAAAGACAAAGTTGCTGCAGTGAAAACATTCATGCCTCGCGGAGGTCGTGATGAATATTTTGGCATTGTGGGTACAGGTAATTCCGGAACAATGATTGTTTATGGAATTCCCAGTATGCGTATCTACAAGTATGTGGGTGTATTTACCCCGGAACCATGGCAAGGATTTGGCTTTGACGATGAAAGCTCGCTTTTATTGAAGAAATCTAATCCTGACAATAGGATTCCTACTTATGGAGATATGCGTTTTCCCGCATTTTCCGAATCTGACGGAAAATATGACGGAAAATATGCTTTCTTCTCTGATGGCGCTAATGCACGTATAGCACTTTTAGGTTTAGATGATTTTGAAACTAAACAAGTTTTGTCCAACACTATTTTGGGCAGCGTATTTCCTGAAGCTGCTGTTACGCCTAACACAGAGTATGTCGTGCAGTCAGGTCAATTTCCTATGCCTTGGAGTCCAAAAGATGATATGTCTAAAGCCAAAAACGGTGTGACTTTCTGGTCTTTTCATAGAATTGAGAAAGAAGGAGAACACAAAGGGCGTATTCTAAAAGATAAATCTTTCACTGTTGAATTCCCTGCCTATACACTGGATTATAATGACGTAGGTAAGGGAGATTCTGAAGGCATGTTGTTTGGTTTAGCCAAAAAAGATGGTAAAAATTATGTATATGCTTTGGATTACAGTAAAGCTGCCGGCATGAACAAAAAATCTGCTAACGGATCTGCTTACGTAGCTTATGCAGACGCTAAAGCTGCTATGAGCTTTATTGAGCTTCCTGCCACTGCCAATATGGTAAAAGTTTCTCCTGACGGAAAATATGTTGTAGTTGCCGCCGACGAGGTGTTGGTGCTGGATGCTGCAAAAATAAAATCAAATTTAGGAAAAGATATAAAAGTTGCAGATGTACAACATAAGGCTATTTCTGTTGGGAAGGGTGTTGTTGATGTAACTTTTGATTATAGAAAAAATATAGCTTACGCATCGGCTCATGGCGACAAAAAAATTGTTCGTTTTGACTATGTTGCCGGCGCAAAAAAAGATGAAGTAGCCTTGAGCTTTGCACCATCTTATTTGATGACTCCCGAAGGTTTATCTTCATCTCCTGACTCAAATTATATGATTGCCGTTGATAAAGAAGCCTATCTGTCAAATCTTCCTAAAACAGGTCCTGTTCGTCCGAGTGTACAACACTTAATCGATATCTCTGCCGATGACGAGATGGTGGACACTTACACGATGACTTTGCCTCAAGCAAATGTTTATGGAAATATAGCAATTTTGAGAACAACGATTAAACCTATTATTCGTTACGCAACAGGAACCAACTCTCGTACAGGAGAAGCATCTCCTTTCCGTGCGGTTGCCGGTCAAGAAAAAATAGAAAGAGACGATAAAACAAATCGCGTTCACGTATTCGGAACTTTGATTCGTTCTCATATTACCCCTGAGATTGTCGAAGTTAATGAGGGAGATGTTGTAACTTTCCATTTGACCAATTTGGAAAGAGCTGAAGACGAAACACACGGATTCACGGTTGATACTTATGGAAAACACGGTTCTTTTGAGCCGGGTAAAACGGCATCTTTAACTTTTGTTGCTAATAAAGCAGGTGTATTCCCTTATTATTGTACGGAATTCTGTTCTGCACTGCACTTGGAAATGGAAGGTATTTTGTTGGTTAAACCAAAAGGTTATAAAGGTGTAGCCGGAGAAATGACAGAGAAATTAACTAAGGAGCAATTAGAAGGATATAAGAAAAATTATGAAGACAAGTTGGTGGTTATCAAACAAACCGGAGACATTATCGGTGGTGTGGTTGATTATTTGAAGAAAAATCATTTCGAAAAATATCCTTATGTAAAAGCTTTAGTTGATGATGCATTTGACCAATTAGGAAAGGCAAAACCTGCTGAAGAAAAGTATAAGAAATTTGCAAAAGAAGGCAAATGGAAACAAGCTTTCTTATGGGCTGAACAATATTGGCAATATCAAGTTAAAACGGCTGATGTTGGTTTAAGAGCTAAGAAATTATTAGGCGAAAAATTGGCTCAAGATAAATAGAGAATGTATAATAAATCTAAACGAATTGGATTATGAAAAATATAAATAAAAATAACTGGTTACGATTGGTTACGGTAACCATGTCTCTTTTAATGGTCGTCTTGTTCTCTGTGAGCTGTGACGGTGCCAAAAAGAACAAAAAAGGCGCCGGTGATGTAGGTGCGCCGAGAGGAAAAGAATCTTTCCAAGACATTGTGAAACGTAGAGGGCTGAATGAAGATGATGTTTTGGCAGCTGTGAAAACATATACCCCCGATAATATTAAGGATGAAGCTATTGTTGCTAATTCAGGAGGTCAAGAAGGAAATATGCCTACTTATGTAGTGCCTTCTATGCGTATGGTGAAATATATTCCGATTAACACCCGTCAACCCTATGCCGGTTTTGGATATTCTGAAGAATCTATGGAAATCATGAAAGATGGTTATATCGGAGGAACAGAAATTCTTTGGGGAGACACACACCACCCCGGATTTTCCGAAACCAACGGAGACTATAACGGTAAATGGATGGTGATTAATGATAAAGCCAATCCGAGAATGTATGTAGTTGATTTGAGAGATTGGTCTGTAAAACAAACTGTTCCTAACCCTGTATTCCGTTCAGACCATGGTGGTGCATTCTTTACACCTAATTCTGAGTATATCATGGAAGCCTGTCAATATCCTGCTCCTTGGGATCAAAAATATCATCCGTTAACAGAAGCTAACTACAAAAAATTCTGGCGTGGTGGTGTCACTTATTGGAAATTTGATAATGAGAAAGGAAAATTAAATTTAGGTAAATCATTCACTTTTGAATTTCCTCCTTATACACAAGATTTATCAGATGCCGGTAAAGGTGTTTCTTACGGATGGGGTTTCACAAACTCTTTCTGTTCGGAAGTCTATTTTGGTGGTATCATGCAAGGACGTCCTCCGTTTGAAGCAGGCTGTTCATCAAGAGATGTTGACTATTTGCACGTAACTAACTGGAAAAAGGCTGAACAATTATTTAAAGCAGGTAAAGTTGGTAGAACAGTTATTAATGGTATGCATGTTGTTACCATAGCAGAATCTATTAAATATGGTTTATTGTATTTGATTCCCGAACCCAAATCGCCTCACGGTGTAGATGTGGATATGGAGGGAGAATACATTATTGTAGCCGGTAAATTGGATTCACATGCTTGGGTGTACAAGTTTAGCAAAATCATGGATGCTATCAAAAACAAAAAATTCATCGGCAAAGATGATTATGGAATTCCTATCATTAAATTAGAGGATGCTTTACATGGTTCTGTAGAAGTAGGTTTAGGACCACTTCATAATCAATTTGATAACAAAGATGGTGTGATTTATACATCTATTTATGTAGACTCACGTGTGACCAAATGGGACTATAAAAAATTGAAAGTATTAGCAATGGTGCCTTCACATTACAACATTGGTCATTTGGTTTCTTATCATGGAGATACCAAAAAACCCAAAGGAAAATATTTGATTGCTTTAAATAAATTATCAATCGACAGATTTAATCCGGTGGGACCTCTACATCCGCAAAATCACCAGTTGATCGATATTTCTGCAGATCAGCCAAAACTGATTTATGATTTACCTATCCCAATGGGTGAACCGCATTACACAATCATGATGGATCGTACTTATTACGAGAAAAATGCCATGGAAACTTATCCTGTAGGAACAAATATATCAAAAATGGAAAAATCTGCCTATGCAACTGCTGCCGGTGCTGAAAAAGCTAATGATAAAGGCAACACAGTTGAAATTTTCGGTACGATTAAAGACGGAAAAGTGACTCCCGCAGATATCAGTGTCAAACAAGGACAAGAAGTTGTATTGCATTTGACCAATTTGGGAACAAGCGTGAACGATCATTATGTTTATGAATTGGTTTCCTATGATAAGATGTATCCTTATGCTCCCGGAGAAACAGCAACCATTAAATTCAATGCTGAAAAAGCAGGTGTTTACCCGATTGTAATTGATGCACAAAATAGTCCGGCAAAACGTCAGTTGGTAGGACATCTGACTGTTGCATTTGACCAAGGTGCTGAAAACAAGCGTGTATTGGCTTATACTGAAAGAATTAATTGGGACAATAAAATGCAAGCTTTCAAACCTTCTGAAATTGAGTTGAAAAACTTGTTACCGGGAGAAATGGAATTCTTGAACTATGGTTGTAATGCTTGTCATAAGTTCGGTGAGCCGTTCAATGGTCCTGATTTGCTTAATATTGGCAAACGTAGAGATGCTAAATGGTTAAAAGATTGGATTTTAGATCCTGAATCAAAATATAAAGATGCTGACATTGAAGGTATGCGTCAATATTATAAACTGGCAATGCCTAATCAACATGTTGATCCTAAAGATGTTGATAAGTTGATTGAGTATATGAATGCTAAATCGGCAAAAATGAATAAGAAAAAATAATTAATTATTTAATTGTTTATAATTCAATGAGTTAGGCTGTCAATCGTGGCAGCCTAATTTGTTAGAAAAAAATATCCAAACACTTGATTATTATTTAAAATGATTATAAATTTGTTTAATTTTAAAAACTAAAGTATTATGAGTGAGAATGGAAAGAAATTCAGGTTGATGTATATGCTTTTCGGGCTGTTGGGAACCGCCCTAATTGTTGCATCATATTTCCTGCCAACGTGGTGGGTTGCACTGCAAAGTATTCAATATCCTAAGGCGATGTATCCGAAAGGGATTAGGATAGAATTTAAATATAACGGTGTCTATAATGGTTGTGAAGGTGTGAGAGAAAGAGAAGAACTTGCCATGGATGCCGGAGCAGATTGTTTGATAGAAATGAATAAAATCAATCATTTTATCGGAATGTATCCGATTGTACAAGGTGTAAATGATGTGGATGAATTGGGCAATCATGTGAAATATCCGGTTTATGCCGGTGATAGTATTCCGGACGATAAAATTCCCGGGAATCTGAAAATGCTGGATATAATCATGAAAAATTCAATAGCGGTATTCGGACTATTTGGTTTACTAGGTTTGGTTTTTGTGTTTGTTTCCAACAAAAAATTATCATGGGCAGCACTCATTCCCGCCTTTGCTCCTTTTTATTTTCTGATGATTTATGTTTATTATCTATATTGGT
This sequence comes from uncultured Flavobacteriaceae bacterium, assembly GCA_964489245.1. Lineage (GTDB taxonomy): Bacteria > Bacteroidota > Bacteroidia > Flavobacteriales > Flavobacteriaceae > CAZAXU01. The sequence continues at coordinate 82,552 of CAZAXU010000002.1, read as the reverse complement.
ATGGTCATCATTTAGGTTTACATGGCGGAGGTGCTTTTAACGGTATCAAACCCTTTATGCCTACTGTTTTTGGCGAAGGAAAGGTGGCGCAGTTTACAACTATGTCTTATCCTTATGTTGGATTTTTTATAGGTCTGGCGGGTTTTGTATTTTTTCTTTTAGCAATCAGTTTCAAGAAAAAATATTTAAGAAATAAGGTATCATAAGCCTTTTGAAGTAACTGTCTATTAAAACTCCGCAGATTTTTATTTTGGATATTTGTGTGGGCAATTTTTTGTGTGAAATGAGGAATTTATTTATTGCCATATTGTTTTTGTTTTCTTATGTTGTATTTCCGCAGTGGGATGATGGCAAGTATGCCTATGGCAATACATTAAAGATTGAAGGGTTTTCTTCAAATAAGAAGATGGAAAATTTACAACCTTATTTAGACCGATTAAAAGAAGGAGACACGCTGATTCTGAAGCCCGGATTTTATTACGGCCCGGCACATATCACCACATCAAATGTTGTGATAGACGGACAAGGAAAAGTCACGGTTTCCGGTAGAAATCTGAAATCCGTGATTTATGTGGATAAGGCAGATAATGTAACCATAAGAAATCTGCATCTTATCGAATCCGGAGATTCTCCTGACCAAATAGATTGCGCTATCAAACTCACCAAATCGAGCAATTTTAAGATTATTAACAACAAGATTGAGAATACGCTTTTTGGCATTGATGTGTTTTGGTCGGAAAAAGGATTGATTAAACATAATGATATCACTTCCATTAAAAGAAAACCGAAAGGACTCAAGGGCGATGCCATTCGGTTGTGGTATTCCAATCATAACCTGATACAAGAAAATTACTGGCATCAAGTGCGTGATATGGTGGTTTGGTATTCTTTGAGTAATGACTTTATCGGTAATCGGGGTATTGGCAACCGATACAGCATACATTTCATGTATGCACACAAAAATCATATTGCCTACAATCACTTTTCAAATTCATCGGTTGGTGTTTTTCTGATGTATAGTGAAGAAACCATTATGAACAATAATTTGATTGAAAATTCGCAAGGTGTTACGGGTATGTGTCTGGGAATGAAAGAAACGTCATCTAACCAGATTATAGACAATAAGTTTCTATATTCTGCCAGAGGAATTTACATAGATGTTTCTCCTTTTGTTCCTTGGAAAACCAATACTTATTCAGGTAATGAAGTGGCGTTTTGTAACACGGGAATCGAGTTTTTAAAAGATCAAGAAGGAAATATTTTCACAGAAAATATGTTTCACGATAATCTGACACAAATTTTTATTCAAGGAGGCGGAACAGCCAATAGAAATAGATGGATTGGAAACTATTGGGGAAATTATGCCGGCTATGATAAAGATGGAGACAATGTTGGAGATTTTCCGTTCAAAATTTATGAGTATCATGCGCGTTTGTGGCGTTTTAATAAAGATATTAAATATTTTTATGGCACGCCTATTTTATCTATTTTAGATTATTTGGAAAAACTGGCACCATTTTCAAAACCGCAATTTGTATTGAAAGACCCTAAACCTATATTTGATCTGAAAAGATTTAAAGAGAAAAGAAAATATAAGCACTAACAGAACACAAGCATATTAACAGTTAAATAAAAAAAAATGGCTGTAACCAATTCAAAAATTAACAGAAGGCAGTTTCTTAAAGCCGGCGCTTCAGCAGCAATATCACTGGCAGTTGTAGGAAGTGCGGCATATTATTTCAAGGATAAAAATAAGATTAAAGCCAAAGGATTATTAAGACCTCCGGGTTCCATTTCAGAAGACGATTTTTTGTTTGCTTGTATCAAATGCGGACTGTGTGTGCAGATTTGTCCTGTTCATGCCATTAAACTGGCAGATTGGGATACGGGTTTGGCATACGGAACTCCCTATATAGACGGAAGAGAACAGGCTTGTGATTTTTCTTGTGATGCCATTCAGTGTGCAGAAACCTGTCCAACGGCAGCCATTGATTTTCAAATATTTAAAAATGCGGGGAATAAAGCGGTAGAACCACTATACAAAAAATATCCCGATGGGCGTTTTCCTAAAGAAATCAATCCTTTTGACGTACAAGTTTCTGCCATGAAAAAAGCCGATAAATTCGGATTGGCAAAAATAGCAAATGAAAGCCAATGCTTGGCTTTTCAAGGGCAAGGATATAAAGGTGTGGTTGGTGATGGACATAGTGCTTTGCTACGACCGCCGGGAAAAGCAGACAGAATTGATATTGCCGAAACCACGGTGGATAGAGAAATTTGTGACCTTTGTGTGACCTATTGCCCGCTTGGTGATGAAGCCATTGTTTTGGAAAAAATAGAAGATGGTAAATTTTTACCAAAAGTATTGGATGGTTGTGTGGGCTGCGGTGTTTGTCAAATGGTTTGTCCAACAACTCCTGAGGCTATCATTGTAGAACCTATCGATAAATAGATATGTTCCGTTAACCTTAAAACAAAGAAATTATGTCATTTTTACACGATTTTATAACAAGAGATAAAAAAAGAAAACCTCTACCTGCTAAAAACAGAGACGACTTGCCTTTTGCAAGATTAGGATTTTCTTTTAAAGAGTGGCACGACGGGCACAAAAACACACATAAGTGGAGAAACAGACGCTGGACTTTTCTTATATTTATAAACCTGTTGTTTATTATTTCTTTTGCTTTTGATTTGAGTTTATTGGAGGGATCGTTGAGTGGTTCTCGTCTGATTGGCATCTATTTGATGGATCCTTATAATTCGGCACAAGAACTTGTCATTGGAAGCAGAGCAGGTTTTATTGCCGTGCTGACCACCAATTTTTGGATTGGCTTTTTCGTCATCCTGACTTTTTATTGGCTATTGGGCGGACGGGCTTTTTGTTCATGGGTTTGTCCTTATCATTTTTTTGCGGAAATGGGAGAGAAAGCACATGACTACATAGTCAAAAAGAAAAAAATTAAAGAAAAAACTTATGACATTACCGTGAAGTATGTTTTCTGGATTGGTTTCCTTCTTTTGGCATTACTGACCAAGACATTGGTTTTTGAAACGCTGAATCCGGTTGGAATATTATCCAGAGCAATGATATATGGTCCGGGCTTAGCCTTGATTTGGGTTGTTGCAATTTTGCTCTATGAAGTTTTTGGCATAAAACGATTTTGGTGTCGTTATGTATGCCCAATTGGCACAACCTATAGCTTTCTCGGAGATATATCTCCTATCGGCGTAAAATTCGATTTGGATAAATGTGGCTATTGCACAGACTGTCAAGATGTTTGTCTGGTGCCTCATGAGCTGTGGTTTGTTAAACGAGGCGCAGCCACCAAAGAAGTACATTTCACGGGAGGCGATTGTACCAAATGCGGATTGTGTATTGATGTGTGCTATGGAGATGCACTATCGTTCGGAATTAAAGGTACGGGAAAATCTATTGAAACAAAAAAATAAAAATCGAGCAAGAAAAAGTGACAGATACTTAAAGATTTGAAACCGATTGATTGCCAAATTTGATATCGAATTATATGGAAAAAGAAGCATTAATAGAAATAGAGCATTTGTCAAAAACTTTCAACAAGGTCAGAGTGATCAAAGATTTATCAACCAAGTTTTTTGTGGGAGACAGAATTGCTTTGATTGGACAGAATGGTGCCGGAAAAACAACATTAATCAGAAGCATTTTGGGGTTATATACTTATGAAGGCTTTTTATCCGTATTGGGGAAAAATTCAAGAACAGACAGAGAAGATATTCTCCAAGATGTGGGTTTTGTTCCTCAGTTGCCTCCACCATTGAAAATGACAGTCACCGAGATAATGGACTTCTTTTCGATTATCACTAAAACAGACAAGGAAAAATTTATTGAGATTGCCAATGATTTGAAATTAGATGTTAGCAAGCATCTCCATAAACCTTTTTTAAAACTGTCCGGAGGAATGAAACAAAAACTATTGGTTTCCTTGGCTTTGGCAAGAAGTCCTAAAATTTTATTGATGGATGAACCTTCTGCCAATTTAGACCCTGAAGCTCGAATAGTTTTATTTAAATATTTAAAAGCCTTGCCGGAGGAAACATTAATGATTTTGAGCAGTCATAGGGTAGACGAAATTGAAGATTTGGTCAATAGACTAATAGAAATGGATTTAGGAGAAATAGTTGTAGATAAAAATATAAAGTGAAAAGTATTGAATGTCCGGTAACCGACGAAGAATGCGATTGAAAAAATTCCGACATGGTTTGTTGTAGCCGATTTAGGGAATTGAAACGAGGAGAATTGCAATATGAAAAATTGACAAACAAAAAATTATAAAAATAAAAGCAAATGAAAAAATTAGTCTTAATAATCGGTTTCCTGTACATGGGAATTTCCTCGTGTAACCATGAGGTGGATTTTACACCCAGAAAGGTAAATTATGACAGAGACGTTTGTCATATATGCAAAATGGGAATGGCAGACCCTAAATATGATGTGCAAGCCATCAATAAAATCGGAGAAATACGTTGGTATGATGATTTAGGCTGTTTGATAGAAGATATGCGCGATGGAGATTGGAAACAATGGAGTGCGGATAAAGTGGTCATTTGGATAGGTGATGCCGATTCCGGAAAATGGATTGATGCTCAAAAAGCATGGTATCGTTTTGGAGATAGAACCCCCATGGGTTACGGCTATGGAGCCTTGAAGGAAAACAAAGGAGATTCGCTGTATGATTTTAAAACGGTGATTAAATTGATTAATGAAGGAAAAACAAAGCGTGCAGATTTTGTGAAAGAAAAGAAAATGTCGGTAAGTGGCGGAGATGGAGAAAAAAATTCGAAAATGAAATGTGCTTCAGGAAAATGTGGCGGAAAGTAAGATGCAGGCATATTCAATGATAAATATCAAAAAAACAGATAAAAACAGATGAAGAATAAAACACTCATACAAATATTAAAGACAGATATCAAACAAAACTTGCGTTCAAAATCATTTTGGATTTACAGTCTTCTTTTCGGAGGATTTGTAGCCACAATGTTTGCAACGGGAATTACGGAATCTCAAGTAGTAGGTTTTGTGGGGTTAAGCCGATTGATGATCACATTTATGCAAGTCAGCATGGTCATACTTCCCATATACGTATTGATATCAACGGTTAGATCTGTGGTCGGGGATAGAGAAAATGGTGTTTTGGAATATACCTTGTCATTGCCCATATCTTTTTCAAATTATTACTGGGGTAAATTTCTAGGCAGATTTTTTGTGATTTATGTTCCGGTGGTTATCGCCCTTTTGGGAGCAGCAATTTGGGGAAAAATTATCAATTTGGATGTGCCTTGGGATTTGTTTTTTCTATACAGCGCATTGCTTGCGGTTATGGTGTTTTTTTTCTTAGGATTCAGTATGTTCATTTCAACCATTACCCGTTCACAGGAAATGGCATTAAGCACAGCTTTTATCGTTTGGTTGATATTGGTTGCTTTTATGGATATTTTATTGATTGGATTAATGCTAAAAATGCGCATCAATCCAGAGTTGGTGATAGGAGCAAGTCTGTTCAATCCGTTGCAAGTTTTTAGAACAGGAAGCCTAATTCTGTTTGATCCTAAACTGACTGTGATGGGTCCTGTATCTTATTATATACTAGACACGGTTAGCAGAACAACATTCGTCATTTATTCAATTGCCTATCCTTTTGTCTTAGGCTTGTTTTTTGCCTTTTTCGGGAACAGATATTTTAAATCACACGATGTTGTGTAAGGCAATAACAAAATATAATAAATCGGTTGATAATGAAACCGGAGACAGATGATTAATGATTATGAGTTTAGAGTTCAAAGTAAAAAGTTTATAAAGTTTGGGGGGAGAAATAATTGAAAATTAATGATTTCAAATTTTAGAAGTAAATCTTGCTTTTGAAAATTCAGCATTCGTGGCAAAAAAACTTGTTAAATCATATTCAGCATATGTAAGGAGAAAGGTGTCTCGATACAATAAAGCGGAGTTTCATCAATCGACGAAACAACACAAAATATAACAGATTGAATAACAATTAAATACAAAAAATACAGACACATGAAAAAAAATGTGATTTTAGTTTTTATTATTGGATTTTTATCTTTTTCCTGTGGCAATATTGCCAATAATGATGAAAATGCGCGGGTGAAAGAATCAGATACGACACATATTCCCGAGTTGATTAATTTTTTAGAAGAAAGTCAAATTGATTCCATTATAAATCTAGACAATGGGAAATCCCGTTTGGTAGGAATAAAATCAGTTCCTCAAGATGGAGATGATTTCAGAAGAGTGAACTTGGATAAAGTCTATTGGAACGGTGCAAGTATCAAAGAAGGCGATTTCAGAGGGGCTTCATTTCGTTCGGCAAAGTGTGATGATGTCAACATGCAAAGTGGAGATTTTAGAACGGCAGATATCCGTTGGACTTTGTTTGACGGTGCCAATTTGACATATGCCAATTTTGATCAAGTCCGTTTATTTCATGTGCATGTGAATTATGCTAACCTTTCAAATGCTTCTTTTAGAGGCGCAAATATGTTTGGAATGGAAGGGCATTTTGCCAAGCTGAAAAATTGTGATATGACCGGAGCTTTGATGAAAGACACCGAATTTGTCAGAGCGGATTTCACCGGTTCCACAGCTGTGAAGGCAAAATTGATTCGTGCCGTGCTGAAAGATTCCACGCTTGACAGTATTGATTTTTCCTATGCAGACTTTACCGGTGCCGGTTTGGAAGGCTCCACTTTTATCAATGCAAAATTGCGACATGCCAATTTTCAGGGAGGGCATTTGCAAGGGGCAGATTTAAGCGGGGCAGATCTGTATGGTTGTAATTTTTTCGGAACGGAATTTGAAGCAACTAACATGAAAGGGGTCAAGAATATTCCCGAAGAAATTAAAGGATTTATTGACAAAAAAGGTTTTGCAACCGGAATATGGCAAGACATGAAGCAAAACTAAATATAATTTTTGCCAAAGTTTAAGCCTATGAAGATTAAACAAAATGAAGATGATTAAAAAATATATTTTATCAGTATTGCTTGTAGGGTTTTCTCTTCAAAATTTGTTTTCTCAAATTGAATCGTTCTATTTTTTTCAGGCAGACTCTTTAAGCAGTGAGATATTGTGGAAATGCGATAAACACAGCGGAAAAATAAATCTCGACAGAGGAGGTTTTGTTTTAGAAAATGGTCGGATTGTGGGAGGACTATTTTACATAGATATGACTTCATTGAAAGATTTGGATATGTCTGCTAAGGAATATGGAACGGCTGTTATGATATTGGAAAACACCTTAAAGAATGAATTTTTTGAAGTGGAAAAATATCCTGAAGCAGTTTTTGAAATTCAAGAAATTGTCGAAACGGAAGCAGGGAAATATAAGATTACGGGAGATTTTACATTACATGGAATCAGCATTTGTCTTTCTTTTGAAACGGGAGTTAAAATAAGTTCAGGGATACTCTCCGTGAATTCGGAGAAGATATTATTGGATAGAACCGATTGGGGTGTTTACAGACTATCCCCTCAAAGACCTTATGCCGATGATAAAAACGGATGGACTGTTCCGGATGAAATCGAAATACAAATAAATATTAAAGCTAAAAAGTTGAATCAATAAATTATTTACAAATGACAAAAGAAACAAAAAAAACATGTATTGTTTGCAAATCAGGCGCTGAAGAAATGCCTCTAATCAATTTTGAATTTAAAGGAAAAACTTATCAAATTTGTTCTCAACACATTCCAATATTGATTCATCAAGCGCAAGATTTGAGAAGTATTTTACCCGGAATAAAAGATTCTGAAGAATAAAGACTTATTCCATTCTTTTTTTTATCCAGTTGCCGTATTTGAAAATATATAGTCCGACAATTGCGGTCAAAATATTAGTCGCAGGATAAGACAGCCATATACCGATTTCTTTAAAATGGGTATATTCAGAGAGAAAATAGGCAAGAGGGAATCTGAGAATCCAAACAGAGAAAATGGTGAGTAACATAGACAACTTTGTGTTTCCTGCACCGCGCAGTGCGCCAATGATGACAATCAAAATGCCAACGAATCCAAAAGAAACGGAAATAATCCTGATAAAAATGGCGCTTTCTTGAATGGTCAGCATTTCGTTCGGCACAAAAAAACCGGCAATTCTTGCAGCAAAAATATAGAGCAATATTCCTAAAATGCTTAAAACGATAAAGGCTACACTCATGCTGACTTTTACGGTTTTTACGGCGCGTTCACTTTTGAGTGCGCCAATGTTTTGTCCAACCAGTGTTGATGTTGCCATACCTAGTCCAAAAGCAGGAATAATCACAAAACTGAAAATTCTGGTGCCAATGCCATAACTGGCAATTGCCAATGTGCCAAAGGCAGACACCAAGAAAATCATCACCAGCATACCCAAAGATCGACTGACTTGCTCAACAGAAACAGGAATACCTATTTTAAACAGCTTTTTGATGATATTCCAATCCGGTTTATATCGTTTCAGCCGAATATGTATGCCGTTATTTCCCTTGACCAATAAGGCGATGCTGATGAGTGCGGCAACAGCCTGTGTAAAAACCGTGGCAATCGCTGCGCCTTTGACACCATTTTTCGGAACGATATTCGCAAATCCGAAAATGAAAAGCGGATCAAGAATCAGATTAAGTAAAACAGTGGAAAGTACGATATAAAAGGGAAGTTTCACATTGCCAAGACTTTTCATTAAAGATTGAAAAACCATAAAAATAAACATGGCAATCATACCGATAAATGAAATTTTTAGATAGGCAACAGCATCTTGATAAACCGAAATTTCCGTATGCATCAATTCAATAATAAACGGAGACAAAAAATATCCTGCCAATGCCAAAACAATAGAAATCAGGAAAACTCCAACAAGTGTTTGTGTGGCGACATGGTCAATTTGTTTTTGATTTTCGGCACCTTTGAATTGAGCCAGCATAATGGATCCTGCAATGGCAATGCCCATTCCTAAAGAAACAATAATGAAAATAATAGGAAAACTGATTGAAACGGAAGCAACGGCATCGGTTCCCAATCGTCCCACCCAAAAAGTATCGGTAAGATTATAGGCTGTTTGAAGAATATTTGTCAGAATCAAAGGAATAGATAGTCTAACCAAAGATCTGAAAATGGAGCCTTCCGTAAGTTTTTTGTTGTGTGACATAAAACTCAGGTCAGTGAAAATTTAACATTTATTTCTTCCAGTTTATTGATTAGATTACTATCCATTTTCACACTTAGTTTTTTACTGACAGCAGAAATATTTAGTGCAGGGTCATCGTTATCTAAAATGTTGATAATCAGTTTCTGTTTCCCTTTGAAATAACTCAGAATGTTTAAGATCCGATCAATGTTATGTTGTTTGACATCTGATAAAAAGAAAAGAGATAGATTTTTTGGCAATTTTTTAAAAACATCTTGTAGCAAAATCATATCAATAACCTTTATTCTCAGCTGACTGGGATTATAATAATTTCTGGATATACTGATTTTGACTAATAGAAATGTTTTAGGAACAAACAGATGTTTGTATTTTAAGAAATCTTCGTTCCAAAAATCCAATTTGAGACTGTCGGAGTAGTCTTCAATGCTGAGTTCTCCTTTCACTTTTCCGTTTCTGGTTTCAAAACTGTTGGTGCGCACCACCATTCCGCCGATGGTGATTTCCTTATTGAGCAATTGAGCATATTGCCTTTTTTTTAGTTCTATCTGAGCATTTTCTTCATCCGAGTCCAACAATTCATCTCCTTCGATTTCTGTTTGTTCTTCTTTGTTGCCACTGAGTGTTTGTATCATCTCATTGATAAAGTGAATGTTTTTTTTGACATAATACTTGAATTCATTCCTCTTTGTATCCAGCGGATGTCCCGAAAGATAGATTCCGGTTACATCTTTTTCTTTTTCAAGTTTTTGTAGCTCTGTCCAAGGTTCACATTGAGGAATTTTGGGCTCCGGAATTTGCACGTCTGAAGAATCTCCGAACAGAGAAGTTTGCATGGATGCCTGATTCTTTTTAAAATTGTTTCCGAACTTAATTGCTTTTTCTATAAAAGTCACGCCTTTTTCATCCGTTTGAAAATATTGTGCCCGATGTGTATCTTTAAAACTGTCAAAAGCACCGGCATAGACCAAAGTTTCAATTGTTTTTTTATTGACACTCCTCAAGTCCACTCTTTTAATAAAATCAAAAAAGCCAATAAAATCACCGTTCTTTTCTCTTTCTGCAATGATGGAGTTAACGGCAATTTCTCCTACACCGGAAGCGCCTCCTAATCCGTATCTGATATTACCTTTGTTATTTACCGTATAGAGATAGCTGGATTCATTGATATCCGGAGGCAATACTTCTATACCCATTTTTCTTGTTTCGTCCATCAAAAAAGAAAGCTTTTTGGCATCTTTCAAATTATGTGATAAAACAGCAGCCATATATTCCGAAGGATAGTTGGCTTTTAAATAGGCTGTTTGATAGGCTACTAAGGCATAACTCACGGCATGAGATCGATTGAACGCATAGGAGGCAAAAGATTTCCAGTCCTCCCAAATTTTTTCAAGAATATCTTTTGGGTGACCGTTTTCCTGTCCGTTTTTGATGAAAAGAGGTTTCATTTCTGCCAACAAATCGTGTTTTTTCTTTCCCATCGCTTTACGCAAGTTGTCGGCTTCACCCTTAGTGAAATTGGCAAGCTTTTGAGAGAGCAGCATGACTTGTTCTTGATAGATTGTGATCCCGTAAGTGTTTTTTAGGTTTTCTTCCATTTCAGGAAGGTCGTAGGTAACTTCTTCTTGTCCGTATTTTCTTCTGATGTAGCTTGGAATTTTCTCCATCGGACCGGGACGATAAAGCGCTACCATGGCAATGATATCCTCAAATTTTGTGGGTTTCAATGCCATCAAATGCTTACGCATTCCATCCGATTCAAACTGAAAAACCGTTATGGTTTGCCCTTTTTGATAAAGTTGATAAGTTTTTTCATCATCAAGAGGCAGATTATCTATATCTACATCAATATTTCTTTTTTCTTTGATGAAACGTATTGCATCTCTGATAATCGTTAGTGTTTTGATCCCTAAAAAATCCATTTTGAGCAATCCGGCATCTTCAACCACACCATTGTCATATTGTGTGACAAACATATCTGAACCTTTGGCAGTGGTGACCGGAATCACGTTGGAGAGTTCTGTCGGTGCGATAATAAAACCACAGGCGTGTAAACCTATGTTTCTCAGGGAACCTTCCAACTTGGCTGCCATCCGGATGGTTTTTGCAGAAGCATCATCTCCGCCGGCAATTTCTGCCAGATTCATTACATCCTGAATAATTTCAGGTTTTTTGGCTTTTGATTTTATTTTTTCTTCATCTTTATTGATAATCAAGTCAAGTGATACATGTGCTTTTTTCGCCAGTTTGTCTGTTTCATGAAGTGGAAATTCAGTCACTCGTCCGGCATCTCGAATGGAAGATTTGGCAGCCATAGTGCCATAAGTAATAATTTGAGCTACACGTTCTTTTCCATATTTATCGATGACATATTCAATTACTTTTTCTCGTCCCTCGTCATCAAAATCCATGTCGATATCGGGCAACGAAACTCGTTCCGGATTGAGAAAACGCTCAAATAATAAATTGTAATGAATAGGGTCTAAGTTTGTTATTTTCAGGCAATATGCCACGGCAGATCCGGCGGCAGACCCACGCCCGGGACCAACCATCACACCCATTTTTCTTGCTTCTTTGATAATGTCTTGAACAATCAGAAAATATCCCGGATATTTTGTTTTTTCAATGATTTCCAGTTCAAAATCCAGGCGTTCCTTAATTTCCGGTGTGATTTCTTTCCAGCGTTTTTTTGCTCCTTCATAGGTTAGGTATTTCAGATAGGCATTTTCTCCTCTTTTTCCTCCGTCTTTTTCATCCAAAAGATTGATAAATTCTTCGGGGATATCAAATTTGGGTAATAAAACATCTCTTTTCAGCCCGAAGGTCTCAATTTTGTCAACAATTTCCTGAATGTTTGAGACAGCCTCTGGAAGATCTTTGAATAGTTCTTTCATCTCATCGGGAGATTTGAAATAATATTCATCATTTGGCAGTCCGAATCTATAGCCTTTTCCTCTGCCTATTGGCGTTGATTTTTTTTCATTTTCTTTGATACAGAGTAAAATATCCTGTGCTTCGGCATCTTCCTTGTCCAAATAGAAAGTATTATTGGTGGCGATAAGCTTTATTTGATGCTTTTTTGAGAAATCAATCAAAGTTTCATTCACATGATCTTCATCGTCTTGATTATGTCGCATAATTTCAAGATAGAAATCGTTTCCGAAATTTTCTTTCCACCAGAGCAAAGCATCTTCTGCCTGATGTTCCCCGAGACTAAGAATTTTATTGGCAATTTCTCCGTTTAGTCCGCCACTGAGCACAATCAGATTATCTTTATATTTCTGAACGCTTTCCCTACCGATTCTCGGGATGTAATAATAGCCTTCAGTATGTGCAATAGACACCAATTTTATAAGATTGTGATAACCGGCTTTATTTTTTGCCAAGAATACGGTGGCATAGCCATTGTCTTTTTTTGTTTTATCCGTGTGGTCATCCACCACGTTGAGTTCTACTCCGACAATAGGTTTGATTTGTTCGGATTCGTCTTTTCTTTTGTTGTATGAAAGTATGCCTTCCACAAAATTATAGACGCCCATCATGTTGTTCAAATCGGTGATGGCAACTGCATTCATATGATATGCCGCAACTTTTTCAATCAGTTTTTTTATTTTTGTATTTGATTGAAGAACAGAATATTGCGTATGATTATGAAGATGAGCAAAATAAGAATCATCCGGAGTAAAATGCTCAATATCAACGGATTTGTTTTTCTTAGTTTCGGTTTTTTGTTTGAGTTCTGCACTCCATCTTTTCAGATTGACGTGTTTGAGCCCGATGCCTGCGCAGATCTCGGGATTTTTATTTTGAAATTTTTTTAGATAACCGATTTCTCTGTAAAGTTCCGATTCTGAAAAAATACCTCTACGAATCAACTCAAAAAAAGCTCTTGCAGTGGCTTCGACGTCTGCAGTGGCATTATGTGCTTCACTGAATGATTCTTGAAACAGAAAATTATAAAGCTCGCCGAGTTTGGGAAGTTTATACCGGCCACCGCGCCCTCCGGGGAGTTGGCACAGATTTGCCGTGGCTTCTGTGTTGGTATCTAACTTTGGCATTTCCATCAGAGGCGTGGGCTTTGTTTTTCTGAAAAATTCTGCCCCCATAATGTTCCTGTCAAATTCAATATTATGCCCAACGATGAAATCGGCTTTTTTAAGTGCGGTATTGAATGCATCCAATACGGCATCCAGCTTTTTTCCTTTTTCTGTTGCCAACTGTGTGGATATGCCGTGTATTTGTTCTGCACTGTAGGGAATAGTGAAGTTTTCCGGCTTAATTAAAAAGTTTTTATGTTCGATAAGATTGCCAAATTCATCATGCAATTGCCATGCAATTTGCACAACTCTAGGCCAGTTATCAGAATCTGAAATCGGTGCTCTAAAGTCTTTGGGCAGTCCGGTGGTTTCGGTGTCATAAATGAGATACATAGCAAGTTGTTTTTTTATGGCAATACGTTGAAAAACAGTAGGTTTAAAAAAACAGCAATCAACGACAGAATTCAAAAGTAAAGGTATGAATTATATCGATTGGGTATAAAAATAGTTATTAACAAATACTGAATTTTCAAGAGAGATATAAATAAAAATTATGTAAGACATAAACTAAAACAATCATGTTTTTTCGACAAGCTTGGTGAATCGACGTAAATTTGTGTAATTAAAAATATAAAAATAATATTATGGCAAAAATAGCATTAAAGGGAAATCCCGTAAACACAATTGGAAACCTTCCGGAGAAAGGAAATAAAGCTCCTTGTTTTAAATTGGTTGCAACAGATTTAAGTGAAAAATCCTTATCTGATTTCAGAGGAACTAAAGTGGTCTTGAATATTTTTCCAAGTCTAGACACTCCCACTTGTGCAGCATCTGTACGCAGATTTAATCAGTTGGTAACAGAGCTGAATGATACAAAAGTTTTGGCAATTTCAAAAGATTTACCTTTTGCTCATGCAAGATTTTGCACCGGTGAAGGAATTGAAAATGTGATAAATTTATCTGATTTCAGAAACGAATCGTTTGGAGAAGATTATGGTGTAAAAATCATTGACGGACCCTTGGCAGGCTTGCTTTCAAGAGCGGTTGTTGTGCTGGATGAAGAAGGAAAAGTGATTTATACGCAACAGGTCCCTGAAATTGTCGATGAACCTGATTATGATGATATATTGGCAGTTCTAAAATAATCAATTATAAAATTATCTGATAGCATTATAAATTCTTATCATATTAATTTATCATTTTTATTTGATAGGGGATGTATTTTTGTCTCGTAATAATGATAAAAATATATAATTATGAAAAAATTAAGTAGCATAGGATTAGACAAAAAAGTGAGTGCAAAATTGGCAAAACAACTCAACGGTTTATTGGCGAATTATTCGGTTTTCTATCAGAATGTGAGAGGATATCATTGGAATGTGAGAGGAGAAAAGTTCTTTGAATTACATGCAAAATTTGAAGAACTGTATAACGATTTGTTTGTAAAAATAGATGATGTGGCAGAACGAATTCTGACTTTAGGTTTCACTCCCGAATATCGTTTCTCTTCTTATTCGGAATTGTCGAAGATCAAAGAAAGCAAGCAAACAGCCAATGGAATCAAGAACGTGGGTGAGATTTTAGAAGCTTTTGGAATTTTGTTGACCAAACAGCGACAAATTTTGGAATTATCCGATGAAATTAATGACGAAGGAACAAATGCCTTGATGAGTGATTATGTCAGAGAACAAGAGAAATTGGTTTGGATGTATTCGGCTTTTATGAATAGATAATGCTTTTCTTTACAATTCTTAAACCCGACAATTCCTCGAGTTTTGTCGGGTTTCTGTCTGTCAAAATAATTTAATACCTTTGTTAGGCAAAATAAACTTTGAGCAAGATATGAAGAACAAGAGAAACAAGATAAAAGTAGGCATTAGTGTTGGAGATTTGAATGGTATTGGTGTAGAAGTGATTTTCAAAACCTTTCAAAATCAATTGATGTTTGATTTTTGTACACCTGTCATTTTTGCTTCGACCAAAGTGCTTTCATTTGAAAAAAAGCTTCTGAATATGAATATAGACATTCACGGTATAAACAATTTGGATAATACTTTTCCGAATAAACTGAATGTGTTGAATTTGTGGAAGGAACCTGTTGCGGTGGAATTCGGTAAACCTGATAAAGAAATAGGAAAATATGCCGTGGCTTCTTTTAAGGCGGCGGTTAACGCACTTAAATCGGGGGAAATTGATGTTTTGGTCACAGCGCCATTCAATAAGGAAAGCGTCCAAACAGAAGATTTTGATTTTCCCGGACATACGGACTACTTAGCCCAAGAACTCGATGGAAACCCCTTGATGTTTATGGTTTCTGATGATTTGAAAATAGGTTTGGTGACAGACCATGTTCCTATGAAATATATTGCATCTCAAATCACGCAGCAAAAAATCATAGATAAAATTGAAACAATGACCACTAGTCTTATACAGGATTTTGGAGTTGAGAAGCCAATTATTGCAGTTTTAGGCTTGAACCCTCATTGCGGTGATGGTGGCATAATCGGTAAAGAAGATGATGAAATCATTCGTCCGACGATTGAAAAATTAAAAAATCGAGGGCAACTGGTTTATGGTCCTTATGCGGCAGATAGTTTTTTTGCATCAAACACCTACAAGAAATTTGATGCCGTGCTTGCCATGTATCACGATCAGGGGCTGATTCCTTTTAAAACCTTGAGTTTTGGAAAAGGCGTGAACTATACAGCAGGATTAGATAAGATAAGAACATCTCCGGATCATGGGACAGCCTATGAAATCGCCGGAAAAAATGAAGCCAATCCCGAGTCTTTCAGAGAGGCAATTTTTAGGGCGATAGATATTTATAAAAAAAGAAAAGAACACAAAGAGTTGACGGCACAAGTTTTACAAACTTTGCAAGAGAATAATAAATAAAATAAATTTTATAATCTGTAAAATTATTTATAAATTTGCGGGCTATAAAAAATGAAGATGAAGGAGCTGAAAGTGTATGATATTAAATTCTCCGGATTGAAAAATGGAGACTATCAATACGATTTTCACGTGGAAAAGGATTTATTTGACCATTATGGTTATGATGAATTTTCAGCTTGTGATGTAGCGGTGAATGTCATTTTAAAAAAATATGATAATTTACTGGAGTTTTCTTTGAAATCTGATGGAACGGTGAATATTCCTTGCGATATCAGTGGAGAATATTTTGACCAAAAAGTTGAAGGCAATTTGGATTTCATTGTGAAGTTCGGAGAAACCTTTAATGACGATAGAGACGATTTAATCATTTTATCTCATCAATCTCATACAATCAATCTCGCACAACAAGTTTATGAGATGATTGTTTTGAGTGTTCCCTCAAAAAGAATACATCCGGATTTAAATTCGGGAAAATTAAAAACAAAGAATCTGAATTACATCGTCAATTATAGCGGCAAAGAAACAAAAGAAATGGATCCCAGGTGGGAAAAATTAAAAGAGATATTAACAGAAAAAAAGAAATAAAAGATGGCACATCCTAAGCGCAAAATATCAAAAACCAGAGGTAGAAAAAGAAGAACCCATTATAAATTGGGAGCACCTCAAATCGCTGTTGATTCAACAACAGGAGAAGCTCATTTATATCATAGAGCACATTGGCATGAAGGAAAACTGTACTATAAAGGAAAAGTACTGATTGATCCTGAGCAAGAAGAAGCTTAAAAAATATTTAATCTTGAAAAGACTCCATTTTTGTGTTAAAAATGGAGTCTTTTTGTTTTTTTTGACCGGAAACAGCTTTTTTTAGCGCATTTTTTCATACTTTGGTCGAAATTAGTATCCAAAACAAATAATCAAAAACAACAACTATGGACATTAAAGAAATTCAAAACTTAATAAAATTTGTCGCAAAATCAGGGGTTAGTGAAGTTAAAATTGAAAATGAAGATTTCAAAGTGACCATCAAAAATAAACCTGAGTATATAACACCTGCTCCTGCAATCGTACCGCAAGTGACAGTAACTCCGCAAGGCATTCCGCAGACTGTCCAAACAGTTCAAGATGCAACTGTTTCCGCAACAGAATCAACTTCTGCGGCAGATGAGGATAAATATATCAAAGTTTGTGCTCCGATAATCGGAACATTCTACAGAAAGCCCGCACCGGACAAACCTCCGTTTGTGGAAGTAGGCGATACAATCAATGTTGGAGATACGGTTTGCATCATAGAAGCCATGAAATTGTTTAATGAGGTGGAATCTGAAGTATCGGGCAAAATAGTCAAAATTTTAGTGGATGATGCCACACCTGTGGAGTTTGATCAACCTCTATTCTTAGTTGAGCCTTTATAGTCACCACCAAAACCTAAGTTTATGTTTAATAAAATATTAATCGCTAATAGAGGCGAAGTAGCCTTGCGCGTTATTCGCACTTGCAAAGAAATGGGGATCAAAACGGTTGCGGTTTATTCTGCTGCAGATGAAAACAGCCTACACGTTCGCTTTGCAGATGAAGCAGTCAAGATAGGTCCTGCCGCCAGTAGTGAATCTTATTTGAAAGTTGCGAACATCATTGCTGCCGCTGAAATTACAAATACAGATGCCATACATCCCGGTTACGGATTTTTGGCGGAAAATGCCAAGTTTGCGAAATTATGTGAAGACCACAATCTGAAATTTATTGGACCTTCTCCTGAAATGATTATGAAAATGGGAGATAAGGCAACAGCAAAAAAAACTATGAAAAAGGCAGGAGTCCCTACGGTTCCGGGTTCCGAAGGCTTGCTGTCTTCTTTTGAAGAGGCAGAAAAACTAGCCAAAGAAATGGGATATCCCGTGATGCTGAAAGCCACTGCCGGAGGTGGAGGAAAAGGCATGAGAGCCGTTTGGAAAGAGGATGAATTGTTGAAAGCTTGGGAAGATGCCAGACAAGAATCTATGGCTGCCTTTGGAAATGATGGCATGTATCTTGAAAAATTAATTGAAGAGCCCAGACATATAGAAATTCAGATTATTGGAGATCAATATGGAAAAGCAGCACATCTCTCGGAACGAGATTGTTCCATTCAAAGAAGACATCAAAAACTGATAGAAGAAACACCTTCACCTTTCATGACACCGGAACTAAGAGAAAAAATGGGAGAAGCCGCTGTGAAAGCCGCTGAAAGTATTTCTTATGAAGGAGTTGGAACGGTTGAATTCTTGGTGGATAAGCATAGAAATTTCTATTTTATGGAAATGAATACCAGAATTCAGGTGGAACATCCTATCACAGAGCAAGTTATTGATTATGATTTGGTCAGAGAACAAATCAAAGTTGCAGCCGGAGAGCCGATTTTAGGAGAAAATTATTTTCCAAAACTTCATGCAATCGAATGTAGAATAAATGCAGAAGATCCATATAATGATTTCAGACCTTCTCCGGGAACGATTAAAACATTTCATGCACCGGGAGGACATGGTGTTCGTCTGGACACACATGCCTACCAAGGCTATCAAATTCCACCTCACTATGACTCCATGATTGCCAAGTTAATCACAACAGCACAAACGCGAGAAGAAGCAATTGAAAAAATGAAGCGTGCTTTGGATGAATTTGTAATTGAAGGTGTAAAAACAACAATTCCTTTTCACAGACAGTTAATGGATACACCTGAATTTATCGAAGGGAATTATACCACTAAATTCATGGAAGATTTTGAATTTGACGAAAAGTATAAAACAGATTATGAAGAAAGTGTGGAATAAAAAGTTTGCACATAAAGAAAGCCGCCTGAATTTTTCAGGCGGCTTTCTTTATGATTTACTTATAACATTTTAAGAAAATTAATTTCTTTTGTAGTCAAATGTCTCCAGTGTCCTCTTTTCAAATCTTTTTTTGTTAAACCGGCAAAAAGAACCCTGTCTAATTTAATCACATCATAACCCAAATACTCAAAAATTCTTCTGACAATTCTGTTTCTGCCCGAGTGAATTTTTATGCCGACTTCTGAATGGGAGGCTCCTTTTATAAACGAGACATCATCGACATAGATTTTTCCATCTTTGAGTTCTAAACCCTTGAGAATTTTATCAAAATCAGAAGTTTTGAGGTTTTTATCTAATTTTACATGGTATATTTTTTCTATACGATGCTTCGGATGTGTTAATTTTTTGGATAAATCACCATCGTTCGTAAACAGTAGAACTCCCGTTGTGTTCCGATCTAATCTTCCTACGGGATAAATTCTGACAGAAGTGGAATTGGAAACCAATTCCATTACGGTTTTTCGACCTTTTTCATCTGCAGTTGTGGTGATAAAGTTTTTGGGTTTATTCAATAGAACATAAACTTTTTTCTCAGGTTTGATTGGCTCATTATTAAACTTTACGGTATCGGTCGGTTGAACTTTATAACCCATTTCGGTGATAATCTTCCCGTTAACACTGACGGATCCTGTTTTAATCAGCATATCAGCTTCTCTTCGTGATGCAATACCGGCATGTGCCAAATATTTATTCAAACGAATACCTCCTTTATCAGCCTGAATAATCTGTTTTTTTTGGGGGGCTTTATAAGACCTTGCCGGTTTTTTAAATTTCGGTTTGTCCGTTTTGTTTTTTTTATTCGTTGATGCTCGTCTCTCTTTTTTCATATATCGCGCGTTTTATATAAGCATATAAGGTTTATTTATAATTGCAAAGATATGTCATTTTGGCATAAAATAAATAAAAATATATCTGGCATATTTATTGTAAATTTGCTTTTCAAAAATTGAGATTTCAGATGAATTTTAAAGAGGTAGATTCATATAAGAATTTGATGCGTGACGCAGGTGAGAAAAATTTTATTCTGATTTACAAGTCGGGAACAAAAAATTCTGATTGCGCTTATGGAAATCTAGGCAAAATTGATGATGTAAATATTTTTTTGGTCGATGTTAATCGGGTGAAAGATGTGCATCAGAAGTTTGATGTTCATACAGTTCCGACCTTTTTGGTGTTGGAAGATAGGATAAGCAATATTGTCAAGGGATGTCAGTCTTCGCTTTTTTATGAAAAAATTATCAGAGAAGAAACAGTGTCTCTCACAACATCAAATGGGAAAAAACAAAAAAAAGTTACGGTTTATTCCACACCAAGCTGCACATATTGCAATAAATTAAAACAATATTTTAACAAGCATGGCATTAGATATACAGATATCAATGTTGCGGAGAATATTGAAGCAGCCCGGGAAATGGCAAGAAAAAGCGGACAACGTGGTGTGCCGCAGACAGAGATAAATGGACAAATTATAGTGGGATTTGATACACAAAAATTGAGTAAACTACTGAATATAGAAACCGAATAAAAAATAAATAAAACATAATATTATGAGAGAATTACAACCATTAAATGAAAATGTACTGTTAGAACTAACAGACGAGTTCACAGAGAACAAAACGGCTTCAGGAATCATCATTCCTGATTCTGCACAAGAAAAACCATCATTGGCAAGAGTGGTGGCCTTGGGAAATATAGAAAAACCATCCGTAAATCCCGGCGATGTGGTGATGTATAAAAAATTTTCAGGAAATAAAGTAGAATTAGATGGTAAAGAATATTTGATTTTGCCTTATGCGGATATCTTGGCAAAAATTTCCGAGGTGGATAGTATTTAGAAAAATCATATCAAAAAATTAAAAATACCCGATGCTTACCATCGGGTATTTTTTATACCAAAAGTTTAGATGACACTTTTTGTAATAGAAATCATGCCACTCCCATGATTAAAATATTTTGGTATTTTTCAATAAACACATAAGGAAAGTGGCATTGCTTTTATTTTTTTTAATATACGGAAATGTTAAAAATTGCGAATTTGTCAAGATTTCCACCATTTATGCAATATATCATCAGCAATTGCGTTCATATGATACTAATTTTAATTTAAAACACAAATATTATGAAAAAAGTATTTTTAGTAGTAATTCTGTCAGTACTGATAGGATTAAATTTTACAAGCTGTAAAAAAGAAACAGAAAGCCTTGCAAACGATCAATCAACTTTGGTTGAAGACGGAAAATTTGAAAAAGAATGTAGTTATGTAGATAGATATTGGGGAGTGAATGCCTATCTCAACACTCACATTATTAACAACACTCAAACGAATCTGATGTATTCACAATCGACTCGGATTTCCAATACGTTTGGTGTCCCGAAAGTTCGATTAAGGTTTGTCCACGATCGGACAAGTAGACAAAGCACAAACAATGCAATTTCATATTCAAACAGAAAGATTTATTTCGGAGAAACATTATATCGGAATGCTTTGCGTTATGGGCAAATAGTTCCGGTTATGGTGCTGGCTCATGAATACGGTCATCAAGTACAATATCATTTTCCCGGAGTGCCATCCGTTCATGAGAATACCGCCAGAGCTCAAGAGTTGGAGGCAGATGGCTATGCAGGCTATTATATGAGACGAGGCTATGGAGCTTCATGGAATCAAGCTGGACCGGGGTTTAATTTTGCACATTCCATAGGTGATAATCAAACATCTAATCCCAGACATCACGGCACCCCCCCGCAAAGACGTTCTGCCACTCGTTTGGGATGGTATTTGGCAGCATATAATTTATCAGCAACTAGTTTTGATAGATATTTTTTCTATTATTATAATCGATATGTTTTGCCCGGAGCTCTGAGACCTACGGCAAGACCGGCCTATATAAGTGAAGAAATTGATAACTTTATCCTCAGTAAAGTAGAAGAGTTAAGAAAAATTAATTCAGGTGAGATTACAGCTGAAGAATTTGAAAATCTTAACTAACAAAATATTAAGAGCTAGGATGTAGAATATAAGAAGAGGAGTATCATACTCCTCTTTTTTATTTTCCGGTAAAATTAGCTTTTCTTCTTTCAACAAAGGCGGTTGTTCCTTCTTTAAAGTCTTTTGTTCCAAAGGCTTTTCCAAATAATTCTATTTCGCTTTGAAATCCTTTTTTATAGTAGCCACTGTTAAGGCTTGTCATGGCAAGTGAGATGGCTTTTGGAGAATTTTTTAGTATTTTTTGTGCTATTTTTATGGCAGAATCCATTAGGTTTTCAATGGGGACCACTTCAGAAACCAAACCAATTTCTCCAGCCGATTGGGCATCTTTCATGTTAGTGGTAAGAATCATTTCCATGGCGCGTCCTTTTCCGATAATTTGTGCTAATCTTTGTGTGCCGCCATAGCCCGGAATAACACCGAGAGAAACTTCAGGCAATCCCATTTTGGCATTTTCAGAAGCAATTCTGATATGCGATGCCAATGCCAGCTCCAATCCGCCTCCAAGAGCAAATCCATTAATGGCAGCAATGACAGGGGTCTCCAAATTTTCTACAAAATCAAATAATAATTTTTGCCCTTCACGAGCTAAGGATTCTCCTTCTTCTTCATTAAAATTCATAAATTCTTTGATATCGGCTCCGGCAACAAAAGCTTTAGTGCCGGCTCCGGTTATGATGATAACACGCACTTTATCATCTTGATCAAATCGCTTGAAAGCAGTATGCAATTCTTCGATAGTTTCTTTGTTGAGTGCATTGAGCTGTTTGGGACGATTGATGGTGATGGTGCCAATGTTCCCATCTATTTCGGTTAATAAGTTTTGATAGTTCATTTGATTTTAGTTTTTATTAAATTCAATGGTAAAAGTTGTACCTAATCCGGTATTATTTTTAAAAAATATTTTTCCTTTGTGGTTTTCAACGATATTTTTGACAATAGATAATCCAAGTCCCATTCCCCCGCTTTTTGTAGTAAATTTAGGCTCAAAAATATGTTGTTCATTTTCTTTGCTGATTCCCTCACCGTTATCGTGTACTTTGATAAATATTTTAAAAGTAGTTTCTTTAATTTGAATAAGAATAGCAGGCGTTCTTCCTTCGGGAACAGCTTGCAATGAATTTTTTATCAAGTTTGTGATAACACGCTGAATTTGGTTTTTGTCAAAAGTATAAGTGATTTCGTCGTGTTCGAATTCGAATTTGACTTGAGCGGGGTCATAGAGCTTTATACTGCTTTGAATGACTTCCACAAGATTGCCTTTGACTCTTTTGGATTTTTGCATTTTTGCAAAATCTGAAAAAGCAGAGGCAATATTACTCATCAAATCAATTTGTTCAATTAGGGTCTGTGAAAACGCTTCAAATTTTTCTTTGATTTGCATATCGCTTGGATCAAATTTTCTTTGGAAACTTTGAATGTTTAAACGCATGGGTGTGAGCGGGTTCTTAATCTCATGCGCCACTTGTCTTGCCATTTCTCGCCATGCTTGTTCCCGTTCGCTTTGAGCAAGTTTTTTGGCACTATCTTCCAATTTGTCCACCATTGCATTGTAAGATACAACCAGTTGACTGATTTCCTCATTGGAATCTTTGATATTGATTTTCTGATTCTTTTTTGAAAAAGACGTTTGTGCAAGCACGTTGCTGATGGTGTGTAGAGATTTGGTGATGTATCTGGAAAGAATGTAGGCTGTTATGATTGAAATAATAAAAAGTAAAAAGTAAATTCGAGCCAAGTTTCCCAAAAATTCTTCTAATTCTTTCTTGTAAAAGGTGTTATCCTCAAGATAAGGAAGGTTTAAAATGGCTATTGGTTTGAATTTTTTGTCCAATATGTAGGAATAAGAAGATTGGTATTCAATTTTTGAATCACTGTGTTTGATAACAAATCTTCTTTCCGGAGAATGTTCAATTTTTGCAATGACATTTTCCGGAATATGTTGAAGACTATCTTGGGTTTGGGTTCCAAAAAATACTCTTGAGCTAATCAATAAATTTCCTTTGAGATCATAGAGATTCAGCGGCATCTTATGAATCTTGGATATCTCATTAATTTTTTCCTTGAAAATATAAGGAATATTTTTGATGTTCACCTCAAAAGTTGTCTCGTCTAAAATGCTGTTAATATGTGATTTTACGGCAATTTCCTTTCGTAGCAATCTTTTTTTGTGATAGTCCTCAGCCTCTTCTCTATATTGCATGACTGTAGTAATCAATATCATTATAGATGCAATGAATGTTAGCAGAATCATTGACAAGAAAATCTTGGAACGCAAAGACGTGGTCGTGAATCGCATAAAATAATTTTTTCAAAAGTAAGAAATAAATCAGAAGTATCATACAAACGTTTAATGTCGTCAGGATGGAATTTTATATCGGTATTGGTAATAAAGAATGACTAATAGTCGATATTGTGTTGTGAATTTCCATTAAATAGCTATGAATTTTTATGAAATCCTAAAAACACACAAGTAAAATATGATAATTGTCAGTGTTAGCATGAGAGCGAATATATTTTTTTTACTTTAGCCGAAAATTGAATAACCAAAAACTAAATCAAAATAACTATGAGAAATTTTACTTTTTTATTATTTGCACTACTGAGTTTTTCTCTGTTTGCACAAGAGAAAAATGTGAGTGGAAGTGTCAAAAATCAGAACGGAGAACCTATTCCGGGAGCTGCCGTGCAAGTGGCAGGAGAAAAAAAAGGAACTGTGACAGACTTTAATGGATATTTTAGCATTCATGTTGATAAATTTCCGGCAACTCTGGAGATCACTTATTTAGGATACACATCTGCAAAAGTTATGCTTGATACTCCGAAAAAGCTAAGTGTTGTACTTAAAGAAAACAATGAATTTCTAGACGATGTCGTGGTTACGGCATCCAGAACTCAAGAGAAAATTAAAGAATCTCCGGTGAGTATTGAGCGTCTGAGTTTGAAAGAAATAAGACGAACAACAGCACCATCTTTCTATGACGGACTGGAAAATTTGAAAGGGGTTCAGTTGAACACCAATAGTTTGACTTTTCAAGCTGTGAACACCAGAGGATTTGCTGCCTTTGCAAATGAAAGGTTTGTACAACTTTTAGATGATATGGATAATACCTCACCTGCCTTGAACTTTCCATTGGGAAATCTGATTGGGATGAATGAATTAGACGTGGAAAGCGTTGAGATATTACCCGGGGCATCCTCTGCATTATATGGAGCAAACGCTTTTAACGGGATTCTGAATATGAGAAGCAAAAGCCCGTTTAAACATAAAGGTTTGAGTGTCTATATAAAAACAGGTGTGACAAAACAAAAGCTTGCCGGACAAAATCAATTTTATGATGTTGGCATTCGCCATGCATGGGGAGGCGATGTTGCTGCTGCAAAAATCAATTTTTCTTTTTTAAAAGGAACAGATTGGATGACAGCTGACAAGAGAGATATGGATATGAATCCGACAAATGCAGCTCTATACGGAAATAGAGTTTCTAACCCTTCTTATGACGGATTGAATGTTTACGGTGATGAGATTGCAACAACATTGCCTATTAGTGCTGCAACCGGAGGGGCCCTGTCTGATATAAGAGTTTCCAGAACAGGATATGACGAAATGGATTTGGTTGATAGTGATGCCAAAAGCGTGAAAGGAGACATTGCTTTTCATTACAGACCTTCCGGAAAATCCGGCTCATTGGAATTTGTTTGGAACTCCAGAATCGGATATGGAAAAACGCTGTATCAAGGAGCAAACAGATATTCTTTGGACGGCATTTTCATTCACCAACATAAATTGGAAGTGAAAAATAAAAACTTCTTTGTGCGAGCTTATTATACGGGAGAAGATGCGGGAAATTCATATGATACCAGATTTGCAGGATGGAATATCAACAGAAAATGGCGTTCAGATGTTGCTTGGTTTACAGATTATGGAAAAGTATATGCAGCAGCTCGTTTGGGCTTATTGCCTCAGGCTCCCGGACATCATTTCACAGAGCCCGAAGCCCATGCCATGGCAAGAGATTTTGCAGATAACAGCCCTGTTGGCACTGACGGTCAGCCTAAAACCCCTAGATTTTCACCCGGTTCAGCTAAGTTTAAGACCGCTTTAGCTGAAGTCAGAAATGATCCTGATTTCAAAACAGGAGCAAAATTTATAGACCATACCAGTTTGAAACACGTAGAAGCAAACTATAATTTCAGAGATGTATTAGATTTTGCCGAAATTCAGGTGGGAGGTTCCATGAGAAGATACTCTTTACACTCCGAAGGAACAATCTTTACGGACTATGAAGGTCTGGCTCCTATAGCAATTGACGAAGCCGGAGCCTATGTGCAAGTGGCAAAAAAACTGTTGGATAGTAGATTGAAATTAGCAACTTCTTTGCGTTATGACAAGCAGAAAAAATTCGATGGCAATTTTTCTCCGAGACTATCTGCTGTTTATTCTGCAGGAGAAAACAAAGAGCACAATTTTAGGGTTTCATATCAAACGGGATTTAGAAACCCAACAACCCAAACCTTATACATTGGTCTGAATCTCGGACCAATCACTTTGGTGGGAGGCGCAGAAGATAATTGGGATAGATATCGTGAAACCGTACAAGCAACAAATCCCGGAACAGGCACTCATTTTGATGCTGAAATAACCGGAAGAGATGCCTATACAAATGCCTACACATTGAATTCCTTTATGAAATTTGCGACAACCCACAATCCCGCAGATTTGAAAGTAGCAAAAGTAAAAAAAATGAAACCGGAACAAATTCAAACTATAGAGCTTGGTTATAGAGGAGCGGTTAAGAAATTGGGCGTTGATTTTAGTGTTTATTATAATCAATACAAAGATTTCGGTTCGTCAACCAGAGTAATGGCTCTTTCCGGTGCCGTAGGAAGCGTGTATGATGCAACAGCCATGAATGCCATTGGAACAGGTTCATATAAACCCTTTCAGCTTTATTTAAATGCAGATCAAGATGTTAAATCCTATGGTTTGGATGTAGGTTTAAACTATAAATTCAACGACTTTGTGGTAGGATTTATCTATGACTATGCCAAGATGGATTTTGATAAGACAAAAGACCCTGACTTTAGATCAGGATTTAATACGCCGGAGCACAGGGTGAAAGTATCCTTAGGAAATGATAAACTGATAGGCAGCTTAGGTTTTAAAGTGGACTATAAATATCAAACGGAATTCTTATGGCAAGCATCGTTCGGAGACGGCATGGTGCCCGCAAGAAGTGTCTTGGATGCTCAAGTAAACTATAACTTCAGTAAGTATAAAACCAAAATAAAAATTGGAGGAACCAACTTGTTGGGAACGGAATATATGCCGGCTCCCGGAACAGGACTGATTGGAAGTATGTATTATGTTTCGTTGACCTACGGAAACTAACAGAATATAATTTATTAGGAAACTAAACCCGATGCATCATCAAATGTGTCGGGTTTTTTATGCCGAGAGACGAACAAATATTTACATAAAATTAACGTTAAATATTGCAATTTAATGTGAATAATCATGTTCACATCTGATTAGTTTCTTACCTTTGTGTGTTTTAAAAAAAAGAATATTAATTAAAATAAAA
>CAZAXU010000002.1:0-54909 GCA_964489245.1 uncultured Flavobacteriaceae bacterium | reverse complement strand
AAAAGAATATTAATTAAAATAAAAATAACATGAACAAGAAGTTTCCAAAATTTATAGGAGATGGAAATGAAGCGGTAGCAAGAGTAGCACATAAGATCAATGAAGTATGTGCCATCTATCCGATTACACCATCTTCTCCTATGGGTGAACATGCTGAAGCACTCAGCGCGAAAGGAGAAAAAAATATATGGGGAGAAATACCCAGAGTGGTTGAAATGCAAAGTGAAGGAGGGGCTTCAGGTGCAGTGCACGGCTCACTGCAAGGTGGCGCACTGACAACAACTTTCACAGCGTCTCAAGGATTATTGTTGATGATTCCGAATATGTATAAAATTGCAGGAGAATTATTGCCAACAGTATTTCATATTGCCGCCAGAACAGTGGCAACGCATGCTCTGTCAATTTTTGGTGACCATTCAGACGTAATGGCAACACGTCAAACCGGTTTTGCCATGTTGTTTGGAGGATCCGTACAAGAAGCGCAAGATTTTGCATTGTTGTCTCAAGTGGCATCTCTAAATACAAGAGTTCCGTTCTTAAACATATTTGACGGTTTTAGAACCTCGCACGAAATTCAAAAAGTGGATGCCATCACAGATGAAATTTATGAAGAAATGATTTCTGAAGATGCTGTGTTGGAGCATAAATTGAGAGCCTTAGACCCTGACAGACCTAAATTGAGAGGTTCTTCTCAAAATCCCGATGTGTTTTTTCAAAATAGAGAACGTTCAAATCCTTATTACGATAAAGTTCCCGGAGCCGTAAAAGAAGCCTTTGAAACTTTTTATAAATTGACAGGAAGACGCTATGAGCTTTATCAATACTATGGTGATGCCAATGCAGAAAAAATGCTTATCATCATGGGGTCCGGAATGGGAGCAGCATTAGAGACTGTTAAAGAAATGAACAAACGCGGAGAAAAAGTGGGTGTATTGGTCGTGAGATTATATCGTCCGTTTTCCGTAAAAGATTTTATCGATGCCATACCTCAATCGGTAAAAGCAATTGCTGTATTAGACAGAACCAAAGAATCAGGAAGTATAGGAGAACCTCTTTATCAAGATACAATTAATGCATTTGTTGAAGCCGGAAGAACCTTGCCTAAAATTATAGGCGGGCGTTACGGACTTTCCTCAAAAGAATTTAATCCCACACATGTGAAAGGTATTTTTGATGAACTTGGAAAAACACAATCCAAAAATCATTTTACAGTCGGCATAGTTGACGATGTAACTTTTACAAGTATTGATAAGGATGAGACTTTTGAAGTGAATAACAACACCAAGAATTTTATGTTCTTTGGTTTGGGCTCTGACGGAACCGTGAGTGCCAACAAAAATTCGATTAAGATTATCGGTCAAACCACCGACAATTATGTGCAAGGATATTTTGTATATGATTCCAAGAAAGCGGGAGCAAGAACAGTTTCTCATCTAAGATTCGGACCTGAACCTATAGACTCTACCTATTTGATTGAAGAAGCAGATTTTATTGCAGTTCATCAGTTTGATTTTATTCAGAAGTTCAACTTTGTGAAAAATGTAAAAAAAGGCGGAACGTTCCTTTTGAATTCGCCTTTCTCCAAAGATGAGATATGGGACCATTTGCCAAAAGAAATTCAACAGGAAATTATTGACAGAGATGTCAATTTGTATGTTGTTGATGCTTCTCGTGTGGCACATAAAGCAAAATTAGGAAGAAGAACAAATACGGTGTTGCAAACTTGTTTCTTTGCCATTTCAGGAATTCTTCCAAAAGACGAAGCCATTCAAAAAATTAAAGATGCCATTGTTAAATCATATTCGCATAAAGGAGATGATGTAGTTCAGATGAACTTTAATGCGGTAGATACAGCTTTAGAATTTTTGCAAAAAGTAGATTATCCGAAACAAATCACCAGCAACAGAGATTTGGAAAGCATCATGCATAGCAATGCGCCTGACTTTGTGAAAAATGTTTTAGGAAAAATTTATGCGGGAGAAGGAGATGATTTGCCTGTGAGTGCTTTTGAAGCAGACGGAACTTTTCCCACAGGAACGGCCAAATTTGAGAAATCAAATATTGCAGATTTTGTTCCAACTTGGGATGATGAAGATCTTTGTACACAATGTAATAAGTGTGTGCATATTTGTCCTCACGCAGCCATTCGTTCAAAGATTATTAATGTAGAAGCTTTGGCAGAAGCTCCAAACGATTTCCGTTCGGTAGATATCATCGGGCGCTATGAGGGTGTAGATAAATATGTGTTGCAGGTTGACCCTGAACACTGTACGGGTTGTAACCTTTGTGTGGCGGTTTGTCCTGCCGAAAGCAAGACAGAGCCGGGCTTCAAAGCCATCAATATGCATCCGAGAATGGAAGTTCAACCGGTTGAGCAAAAATATTGGGACTATTTTGTAGAACTGCCTTGGTATGATCGCAAGAAATTAAAATTAGGTACGGTCAAAAATGTTCAGTTCTTAGAACCATTATTTGAATATTCAGGAGCTTGCCCGGGTTGTGGAGAAACACCTTATATCAAAGAAGTGACACAATTATACGGAGACAGTTCTTTGATCGCCAACGCAACAGGGTGTTCTTCAATCTATGGGGGAAACTTGCCTACAACTCCTTATACGGTGAATGATAAGGGACAAGGTCCCGCTTGGGCAAACTCTTTGTTTGAAGACAATGCCGAATATGGATTGGGTATGCGTTTGGCTTTGACAGAAAAACAAAAAACAGCCAAAACATTGTTAGAACATTTCAAAGATGTGGTCGGAGCAGATTTGGTAGAAGCCATTTTGTCGAATAAAGAAGAAGACGAAACTCAAAAAGAACAACAACAAATCAATATTCAAAAAGTAAAAGATGCCATCAAAAATATCGATTCGCCCGAGGCAAAACGTATGAAAATTATGGCAGACTATTTGCGTAAGAAATACATTTGGATCTTTGGCGGAGACGGATGGGCTTATGATATTGGCTACGGCGGATTGGATCATGCCATTGCCAGTGGAGAAGATATCAATATTTTGGTGATGGACACGGAGGTTTATTCAAACACAGGTGGCCAAGCATCAAAAGCAACGCCGATTGGAGCAAGTGCTAAATTTGCTATTGCAGGCAAAGAGATTCCTAAAAAGGATATTGCACTGCAAGCTGTTGCCTATGGAAATGTTTATGTCGCACAGATTGCCAGTGGAGCAAAAGACCAACAAGCATTGAAAGCGATTAAAGAAGCGGCGGAATATGAAGGACCTTCTATTATTATTGCCTATTCTCATTGTATAGAACATGGTTATGATATGGGAGATGGTGCCAATCATCAAGACTTGGCAGTGAAATCAGGATATTGGCCTTTGTTCAGATACAACCCGACCAAGCCTGTAGGAAAACGCTTCCAGTTGGATTCCAAAGCACCTTCAATTCCGGTTTCAGAATTGATTGATAAAGAAGCACGTTTTGCAAGAGTGAAAAAAGCAACACCGGAGAGAGCACAAATGCTTATGGAAAAATTGCAAGCCGAAATTCAATCGAGATGGGACAGATTGGAATTACTATCTAAATTATAATACAGATTATAATATTTTATTCACAAAGGCGCGATTAATCGCGCCTTTGTGATTTTTAGTCTGTATTTTGTTGTTGTTTGTAATAAATTTTTCAATGCATAAAGTAAATATAACTCGTCAGAAAACAAAATAATTTGTAAATTTGTGCCCTATTGCCCGAATGGCGGAATTGGTAGACGCGCATGATTCAGGGTCATGTGTCCGCAAGGACGTGCAGGTTCGATTCCTGTTTCGGGCACTTTTAGCTCTTAGGAGCTTGATTGAAATATTTCAATTCGTGTGTTTTTCCGTCAAATTCAATATAGGAGAAATGCTTGAGCCAGTCTCCCGTGTTGAGATAGATGCTTTGTTCGTTCAGTTGCATTTCCAAGGGCAGGTGTCTGTGTCCGAAGACAAAATAGTCAATAGCTTTGTTTTCAAGATATTTTTTGGCATAGAGATAAAGCCATTCTTTCTCTTTTCCTTGAAACTGAACATCTTCTTCTCCTGAAATATACTTATTTTTCATAGAAAGATATTGCGCCAGTTTCAATCCTAAATCAGGATGTAACCAACGAAATAAGCATTGTGCACCGGAATTTTTGAATATTTTTTTTAGAAATTTATACTTTCGGTCTCCGGGTCCGAGTCCGTCGCCGTGTCCGATAAGGAATTTTTTGTGGTTGATTTCAAATTCTTCAGGTTCAAAAAAGATAGGGATATTCAGTTCTTTTTCGAGATAATCCAGCATCCACATGTCATGATTTCCCGTAAAAAAATAAATAGGAATTCCGGCATCGGAAAGCTCGGCGAGTTTTCCTAGAACTCTTACAAACCCTTTTGGAATAGCTCGTTTATATTCATACCAAACATCAAATAAATCACCTAAAATAAAAATGGTTTCGGCTTTGGTTTTGACTTGGTCTAACCATTGCACAAAGAGTTTTTCCCTTTTCAAGCTTTCAGATGAATTCGGAAGCCCGAAGTGATGGTCAGAAACAAAATAGATTTTTTTCTTCGGAGAGATTGATATGTGATTATTCTTGATCTTTGGCATACCACTCGGCAAAAGAAGTGCCTGTTTCGTAAAGTTTTAGTTTATGAAGTTTCACATTTTCGGGTAAATATGGGATAATTCTTTTGGCAATATCTTGAATCATCATTTCTCCGGTGGGTTGAAAATCAACAAAAAGAATACGATGTCCTTTTTCTTCCAAAAAATCTCCAATATCTTTATAAGATGAATTCTTGTTGAGTAAAAGTGCATGATCATAAATATCTATGACATTATTTTTTACAATTTTCTTCAAATCGCCAAAATCCAAGACCATTCCGAATTTTACATGATTTTGGTCTGAAATAGGCTCTCCTATCACAGTAACCTCCAATTTATAGCTGTGTCCGTGAACATTACGGCATTTCCCGTTATATCCGGCAAGGGCGTGACCGGAATCAAAATGAAATATTTTTGTCAATCTAATTTTTGCCATCTTTTTTTTTCTTTTCATCGGTTTCTGTTTCTTCATCGGTTCCTTTGTAGCTCTTTTCCAAATATTTAATCAGAAAGACGGTAATCAACAGCCCAAGCAATACGGGCAAAATAGCTGTGCCCCAATATCCTAAATGATAAATCCAATCTTTTTTAGCAGCCAATAGATGAAACATAGACAATATATTTTGTACAAATTTACTTAAATCTCTTTAAGATAAGCGTTAAAAATGAGATAATATTTTTTTTATAAGTATTATATATATAATTTTGGAGGTTTAATAAATAGGTAGAAATTATGAAAACAAGAATCACTTTAGTTTTATTAGTCGTGTTTAGCCTGTCCGGTTTTGCACAGAAACCTTCTTGGACATTGTTAAAAGGACACAAAGGAGAAAGTTTTATTCCTGCAGAAAGAATGCCTCAATCTTTTTTGGCATATCAAACGGATTATTCGGTTCTGGAAAATTATTTAAAAAATGCTCCGGAACAAATTAATGGCAAGAATTCTGATGTAATTGCTCAATTTCCCGATGAAAACGGAAAAATGCTTGATTATAAGATTTATAAGACCAACATATTACATCCCGATTTAGGAAAAGAAGCAGCTGATTATATAAGAACATATGTTGGGATTTCTGTTGATAACCCTTCTGTTCAAGCAACTATAACAACAAGTATTTTTGGTTTGCATGTTGGCATTTCGAGACCGGGAACATCATCTTTGGTGATTCAGCCTTATTCAAAAGATCACCAAACCTATGCTGTTTTTTCAAAAAAAGCTTTAGATCCGATTTCTTTTAATTGTGATGTAAAGGATGTTGTGGAGCAGCCCCAAAAAGACAAGCAACTCAGAATAGACGATCAAGTTTTGAGAAAATATAGAATTGCAATTTCTTGTACGGCAGAATATTCTCAATATCATATTAACAGAGCAATAAATGCAGGTACGCTTCCGGCAAATGCCACCGATGACCAAAAGAAAAATGCGGTGTTGGCGGCAATCACAGTGACCATTGCCCGAGTAAATAGTGTTTATATAAAAGATTTTGGTGTGTTGTTGGAAATCGTTCCAAATGAAAAAAATATAATTTTTTTAAACAGTGCAACAGATCCGTATAACAACAACAATCAAAATCAAATGCTAAATGCCAACCAAGGTGTAGTTGATAACCATATAGGAAATGCCAATTATGATGTAGGACATTTATTTACAACTTTTCCCGGAGGCGGAGTTTCAGGTCTTGGCGTGGTTTGTAATAATTCTTATAAAGCTTATTCTTTAACAGGCTTGGCAAATCCGGTTGGCGATGCCTATGATATTGATTATGTGGCACATGAAGTAGGACATGAATTTGGCTGTTCTCATACATTTTCCAATCCGTGTGGAGGGCAAAGAACAAACAGTCATGCCATTGAACCCGGAAGCGGGAGTACCATCATGGCTTACGCAGGCGTGTGTGCGCCCAATGTGCAATGGCACAGTAATGACTACTTTAGTATTGCGAGTATTTTAGATGCTAAAAATTTGGTTCAGTCAACCGGTTGTGCTCAGATTGTAAATACCGGAAATCATACTCCTGTCGTTAATGTAACCTCTTATGCCAATGCAAGAATTCCAAAATCTACACCTTTTATTTTGAAAGCTTCTGCAAATGATCAAGATGGAGATGCGCTCACTTATTGTTGGGAACAATATGATGGTGTTACAGGCAATGTGCAGATGCCTCCGGTAGCCACAAATGCACAAGGACCATTGTTTAGATCACTCAGTCCAACAGCGAAAAAATACAGAATTTTTCCCAAAATGAATTATGTTTTGAACGGAACATACGGGTATGATTGGGAACGCTTACCTTCGGTGGCAAGGGCTATGACTTTTACCGTGACGGTTCGTGATAATCATGTGGGCGGAGGGCAGAGTCCTGCAGCTGTTCTTAGTTTTCAAATAGATGCCAACAGCGGACCTTTCAGAGTTACATCTCAGACGGCAGCAACGACTTGGAATGTGGGGAGCAACCAAACTATTACTTGGAATGTTGCCGGAACCACAAATGCTCCGGTGAATTGTAGTCATGTAGATATTTATTTTTCAACTGATGGCGGGCAAACTTTTCCACATACATTAGTGGCAAATACGCCAAATGACGGCAGTGAAACTTTCACGGTTCCGGTCGGAATAAATACCAATGTCGGCAGGTTTGTAGTCAAAGCACATAACAATTACTTTTTTGATGCCAACAAAGCAAATATAAGAGTGGTCACCCCGGCAACTGTTAGAGCATCTGCTTTGGAAAACTTGAATGTTTGGCCTAATCCGGCAGAAGATGTGGTGCATATCACATTCAATATAAAAAGAGACAAACAGGTAAATATTTCGTTGGTTGACGTAAGCGGAAGAGAGATTTTCACATCAAATTATAAAGCATTCTCAACAAAATTTAGCCAAACAATCTCAACGACTCATCTATCAAAAGGGATTTATATTTTGAAAATTAAAAATGCCGGTGTGTTGACTAATAAAAAATTAATTATAAAATAAAAAAGATAAGGCAACCGGAAAATGGTTGCCTTATTCATTTTCATGTCAAACGTAAAACCGAAAAAATATTTAGGACAACACTTTTTGACCGATAAGAATATTGCTCAAAGAATCGCGAAAACACTTCAGGCCGATAACTATGGAAAAGTTCTTGAAATTGGACCGGGTATGGGAATGTTGACACAATATCTGTTGGAAAACCTGAAAAAAGATGTTTATGTGGTTGAGATTGACAAGGAATCTGTTACTTATCTAAGCAATAATTATCCCAAACTTAGGAATAAAATTATAGAAAAAGATTTTTTGAAGCTGGATTTAAAAAAACTGTTTCAAGGAGAAAAATTTGGAATTACAGGAAATTTTCCTTACAATATATCGACACAAATTCTTTTTAAAGTATTGGATAATACTGATATTGTTCCTGAATTTTCAGGAATGTTTCAAAAGGAAGTGGCAGAGCGGATAGCAGCCAGACATGGCAATAAAACTTACGGGATTCTTTCTGTGTTGGTGCAAGCATATTATGATGTTGAATATTTATTTACGGTGAATGAAAATGTTTTTATTCCACCTCCAAAAGTAAAGTCGGGGGTGATTAGATTGGTTAGAAAGGAAAATAAACCGGTTGTTTCTTATCTGTTTTTGAAAGATCTTGTAAAGACCGCTTTCAATCAAAGAAGAAAAACTTTGAGAAACAGTTTAAAATCATATAATTTATCCGAAAATTTAAAACAAGATAGTATCTTTGCAATGCGACCGGAACAATTGTCGGTGGAGCAATTTGAGCAATTAGCTTTAAAGATAAAAAATGATTAATCAAGAGCATGAAATATTAGTCAAAAAACTGCAACAATATATCGAGCAGAATAACAATGTAAAAGTCCAAGAATTACTTACGGATTTACATGCTGCCGATATTGCGGAAATCTTGGATGAACTCAATTTTGAGCAAGCTTTGTTCGTCATCAGGTTGCTCGATAGTGAGGTAACATCTGATATTCTTACGGAACTTGATGATGATTTGCAGGAAAAGATACTTCGTAATCTTTCCGCCAAAGAAATTGCAGAGGAAATAGAAGAATTGGAAACCGATGATGCGGTTGATATCATTGCAGAACTTCCCGAGCATAAAAAAGAAGAAGTAATCTCACATATCGATGATAAAGAACATGCCAGTGACATTGTTGAGCTTTTGAAATATGACGAAGATTCTGCCGGAGGATTGATGGGAAAAGAGTTTATCAAGGTGAACAAAAATTGGGATGTTTTACACAGTGTAGCGGAAATGCGTCGTCAAGCGGAGGATATTGAGAAAGTTCATACGATATATGTGGTGGACAACGATGATAAGCTCAAAGGGCGGTTGTCTCTAAAAAATCTTTTAACCACATCAACCAGAACACCAATCAAGGATGTTTACAATGACAATATACATTTTGTTCAGGTCAATGACTCTGCAGACGAAGTGGCGAGAGTGATGCAAAAATATGATTTATTTGTTGTTCCTGTTGTCGATGAAAATGGAGTTTTGTCTGGACAGATTACGATTGATGATGTGGTGGATTATATCAAGGAAGAAGCCGATAAAGACTATCAGATGGCAGCCGGTATTTCTGATGATGTTGAGGCAGATGATTCCATCAAAGAGTTGATTAAAGCAAGATTGCCTTGGTTGATTGTTGCTTTGCTCGGTGGCTTTGTAAGCGTGATTGTTTTGAGCAGTTTTGGCAATGCCATGAGCAAATACGGCACTTTGTTTTTCTTCACGCCTTTGATTGCGGCAACGGCAGGAAATGTGGGTGTGCAATCTTCGGCAATTGTGGTGCAAGGTCTTGCCAACGGAACCATAGGCGGCTCCATATGGAAGAGATTGATTAAAGAAATTTCCATGAGTGTGTTTAACGGCATTGTGCTTTCTGTAATTCTGCTGATTATAGGTCGTTTTTTCTTGGGCAGTATTGTATCGGGATTCGATATGAGAATGGGAGTCACTGTGGCAATCTCTTTGATTGCAGTTGTCATTATCGCTTCGTTGATTGGCACATTCGTACCCTTGTTTTTAAACAAAAGAGGAATAGATCCGGCAGTTGCCACGGGACCATTCATCACAACAAGTAATGATATATTTGGAATCTATATCTTTTTTACAATAGCAAAATTGATTCTGGGATTTTAGATTTGTTTATAAACCCAAGCGGATTTTTGTCTTTTTTTGATGAGACGGAGCGCTTGTTTAGCCTCCGTTTTCGATGGGTAGCCTTGATAGGAAACCATATAAAGATTATATTTATTTTTACCGATGATTTCGGCATCAAAACCGGCTTGTTTGAGTTGTCCTATTTTTTTTATTGCATTGGCTTCTATTCTGAAAGCACCCGCAATGATGTGATATGGATAACTTATCGTTTTGACTTCTTTGGTTTTGTAGTCTATCCTGATGGCAGGAAAACTATCGTTTAATATAAAAGTAGCTTTTTGATAAGTTTCTCTCGCTGCATTTTGTTGTTGCATTTTCGGGTAGAGGTATGCAACGCCAGTAAATAACCCTGCACCAACAAGAAAAATAGCAGCATATTTCATCAAGTTTCTTCTAAACGAATATTTGATTTCTTTTTGTTGATGAGATATATTTTTAGCCGTTTTGAGTGGTTTTTCTGCAGTCACCACTTTTTTGACTATATTTTTTTCTTTTTCTACGGATGAATATATGAATGTATGCAAGCCGTAGGCTTCTCTTAAATAATTTGTCGTGTTGAACGGTGAGAACAAAATTCGTTCATGATCTAATAGATTGAAAAAACCCAAATTATCCAGTTTGAGTCTTTTGGTTTCTTGCAATTCCCTTTTCCAATCGGCAACATTGAGAAGAATATAATCCAGTGCTTTTTGATGAGAAATTTCTTTTATACCGGCGACATAATCCACCAGCAAACCGTCGCTGTTTTTTAAATTGATATTGAATGATAAGTTCTTGTAAGGCGGAGAAAAAGTGTGTGTAGTATGTTCAATTTTCGCAGGATTCCTTCTCCCTATTATTCCGCCAAATTCCGGAATAATCACTAAATCATAGCGATACAACAGGTCTGATATGTATTTTTCTAATCTCATCTTTTCCAAAAACTTTCATACAAAGCTAAATAAAAAAAATCAATAAAGAAAGCCCGATATTAAAATCATATTATTTCTTTAAATTATCCCTAATAATGAAAAAATCGATAATAGAAATTTTTAATATGGCAATTTTATCATCTCAATAAAAAAAATAACAAATATCAATTTTAGGCTAAGTATTATTTCCTATTTTTGTCGAAATACTGAAAAAAATTATTTTATGAGCACAAAAGCTTTAAATAAGAGTGTAGAGAATCTGGATCACGTTGTGATTAGATTTGTTGGAGATTCCGGAGATGGCATGCAGCTGACCGGAACCCAGTTTTCTACATCAGCCGCACTTCTTGGAAACGATGTGGCAACTTTTCCCAATTATCCGTCTGAGATTAGAGCGCCACAAGGAAGTTTATATGGCGTTTCGGGTTTTCAGGTGAATATTGGAGCAACTGAAATCAATACCCCCGGAGACGATTTAGATTTATTGGTAGCGATGAATCCGGCGGCTTTGAAGACAAATATCAAGGATCTAAAATCCGGAAATATGGTTATTGTTGATGCAGATTCGTTTTCAAGATCCAATCTTCAAAAAGCAAAATACGAGTCAAACCCTTTGGAAAACGGCTCTCTTTCTGCCTATCATGTTGTTCCTGTTCCCATGACGTCATTGACACGCGAAGCTTTGAAAGATACAGGACTGGACAGCAAAAGTATGACCAGAAGTAAAAATATGTTTGCTTTGGGAATGCTATATTGGTTATATAACAAAAACCCTAAGCATACAGAGGCTTTTTTAAAGAAAAAATTTGCTAAAAAACCACAAGTGGTAGATGCTAATATCAAGGCGTTAAAAGCCGGTTATTTTTATGCAGATACACTGGAGTTGATGCCAACACACTATAAAGTTGCCCCCGCCGAGAAGAAATCGGGAACCTATAGAATTATTATGGGAAATCAGGCAACGGCTTGGGGACTTATTGCAGCAGCGAAAAAATCAGGTTTGGAACTTTATTTGGGTTCTTATCCTATCACGCCGGCAACTGATATTCTTCACGAATTGGTAAAACACAGACAATTGAATGTAACGGCTTTTCAGGCAGAAGATGAAATTGCGGGAATAGCCTCTACGATTGGAGCATCTTTTGCAGGAAAATTAGCCATTACAACCACGTCAGGTCCGGGACTTGCTTTGAAAGGAGAGGCACTAGGCTTGGCAGTAATGTTGGAATTGCCGATTGTTGTGGTTAATGTGCAACGTGGAGGCCCGTCAACCGGATTGCCCACCAAAACAGAGCAATCTGATTTGATGCAAGCCATGTATGGCAGAAATGGAGAAAGTCCGTTAATTGTTGTTGCGGCAAAATCTCCTGCAGATAGTTTTGATATGGCTTTTGAAGCTTCAAAATTGGCTTTGGAACATATGACTCCGGTTATTCTGTTAACAGACGGATATATTGGAAACGGTTCGGAACCTTGGAGAATTAAAACGCTTGAAGAAATGCCCGAAATTAAACATCGCCGAGTGACTGAATATCAAGAAGATTTTCATCCGTATGAAAGAGATAAAAAAACGCTTGCTCGCCCTTGGGCGGTTCCGGGAACCGAAGGTTTGGAACATGTGATTGGAGGTCTGGAAAAAGACAAAGTTGACGGAACGGTTTCTCATGATCCCGAAAACCATCAATATATGACGGAGATAAGAGCAGAGAAAGTGATGAGAGTGAAAGATTATATTCCAGCCTTGGAAACCGAATTTGATCAAGAAGGAGATTTGTTGGTTGTCGGTTGGGGCGGAACCTACGGAAGTTTGAAAACAGCTGTAAAAGAGTATAAGGAAAAAAATCCGAATCACAAAGTTGGCTTAGCGCATTTCAGCTATATTAACCCGTTGCCTCATGGTGTGGCAAAAACTTTTTCAAAGTTCAAACATATTCTTGTTCCGGAACTGAATTTCGGACAATTTGCCAATTTCTTGAGAATGAATTACCCGCAATTCAAATATAATAAGTTTGACAAGGTTCAAGGGCTCCCTCTGGGAAGTGTTGAGCTGATGAATGAATTCAATAAAATTATAAAATCAGAATAGTCATGACTACAAATATAAAATATACATTTAAAGATTTTGCCAGCAACCAAGACGTCAGATGGTGCCCCGGCTGTGATGATTATGTCATCTTGCGCTCGATTCAAAAAGCATTGCCTGAAATCGGCAGAAAAAAAGAAGACATTGTTTTCATCTCTGGAATTGGGTGTTCTTCACGTTTTCCTTACTACATGGATAATTATGGCATTCATGGCATTCACGGACGCGCAGCAGCCATTGCAACAGGAACAAAACTGGCAAATCCGAATCTGAGCGTTTGGGTGGCATCCGGAGACGGCGATTCCATGGCAATTGGTGGAAACCATTTTATTCATGCCATCAGAAGAAATATTGATTTGAACTATATTTTGTTCAACAATGAAATCTACGGGCTGACCAAAGGACAGTTTTCACCCACATCTCTGTTGGGGCAGAAAACCAAATCATCTCCTTATGGAAATACTCAAGCGCCTTTTAATCCAGGAGAATTGGCTATCGGTGCGCAAGGAAAATTTTTCGCCAGAGCCGCCGGTAATGATGCAAAATTGCAAACCAAATTATATATTGAAGCAGATAAACACAAAGGAACATCTTTGGTTGAAATATTGCAAAATTGTGTAATCTTCAATGATGGTTGCTATACGAATATCACAGACAAAAGTGTGAAAGACGATGCGCAATTGGTTGTTGAACACGGCAAGCCGATGATTTTTGGCAAAGATAGAAATAAGGGAATTGTGCTGGACGGCATGAAGCTGAAAGTGGTTAAGATTGGAGAGAATGGCATCACTGAAGACGATATTTTAGTTCATGATGCACACGAACCGGATCCTACTTTGCATTTGGCGCTCATCAATTTAAAAGAACCTGTGGTAGTTGGTGTGATTAGAGCCGTAGAAGATAAAACTCTGGGAGACAGAGAAGATGAAGTAACAGCTTATGTAAAAGAAAATCATCCGATTAAATCTTTTAATGATTTATTGTTTTCGGGTGAGACTTATGAGGTTGAATAATACCAATCTTTTAGCTTTATATAAAAAAAACAGCGCAACAAAAGTTGTGCTGTTTTTTTTGTATTTAATATGGCACTATGGGTTATCAGGTTTTTTTTGTTCAGCATTTTTTGGCAATCTTTTGGTTTTATGCAAGGCTTGATGAATGATATATTCCAGCTGTCCGTTAACGCTGCGAAACTCGTCGCTTGCCCAACGTTCAATTGCCTTATAGGTTTTTTCGTCAATGCGAAGCACAAAAGATTTTTTTTTTGCCATAATATTCGGCTCAAATTTTTAGTTTAAATTCTTTTTTCAAAAATATAAAAACTTTTCAGTAGCCCGGCTTTTGCTTTGAAATTATTAAAAGTGCTATGCCTTGGATCATTTCCAGTTGTTCAAATTGCCAACCTTCTTTCACTTTTTTATTGAGAATATTTTCTACTTTGTCGGCTATTTTTCCCATCGACCAGATGTTTGATATTTTGATAACTTTATATTCTTTCATGATTAAACGTTTTAATATAATGAACCGGTGTTTACAACGGGAGTCACATCTTTGTCAGAAGTGAGGACAACCATTAGATTACTGACCATTTGTGCTTTGCGCTCTTCGTCTAGCTTCACGATGTCTTTTTTAGATAAATCTTCCAGTGCCATTTCAACCATACTAACAGCGCCTTCAACAATTTTTGTTCTAGCGGCAATAATGGCAACAGCTTGTTGACGTTTCAGCATGGCGCTGGCAATTTCAGTGGCATAAGCCAAATAATTTATTCTGGCTTCCAAAACTTCAATTCCGGCAATTTCAAGACGTTCGGAAATTTCTTTTTCCAATTGTTTGTTCACCTCTTCTCCTCCGTCTCGCAACGTCAAGTGAGCCTTTTCGTCCTCAAGATTGTCATAAGGATACATACCGGCTAGTTTTCTGACGGCAGCTTCTGTTTGAATGACTACAAAATGAAGATAGTCATTGACATCAAAAGCGGCTTTGAAGGTGTTGGAAACTCTCCAAACCAGTACGGCACCAATCATAATGGGATTTCCGATTTTGTCATTCACTTTGATGGGATCGCTGTTCAAATTGCGTGCGCGTAAAGATATTTTTTTTCTGCTCATAAGCGGATTGAACCACCAAAAACCATTGTCCAAGATGCTGCCCTTATAAGCGCCAAATAATGTCAGCACTAAGGATTCATTCGGGTTCACGATTCCAAAACCAAAGGCTGCAAAAATTGCCAAGACGGCACCAATTGCATAATAAGGATTGTTTAAAGATACGGATGCATAAATTGATCCGCCAAAGACTATTAGGATTCCTAATAAGGCGATAAAACCATTAAGTGTTTTGATTTGTTTTTCTGTTTTCATAATATATGATATTAAAATGATATCACAAAGATATCAAATATTTTTTTAAAATGCAATTCTTTTTTTTTAAAAAAATATTTGACAAAGAATTGAAAATAAATTATAATTTTGCGGTGCTTTTGGTATCTTTTTTGATACTTAACGAGATTCAATTTTTATTATGAGACATATTGTTTTTCTTTTATTGTTTATATCGTTTTCTGTTTCAGCACAATTCAGTGTGAGTGGAACTGTCTATGACCGGTCAGGGAAACCTATTCCTTATGTGAATGTGGTTTTCAAAAGGTCGAGTATAGGGACTGTGACGGATGATAACGGAAAATTTTATTTGGAATCCAAGAAAAAGTATAGGAAGCTTGAAGTTTCTTCCATGGGGTATAAAACAAAGATTGTAAGGATTAAAAGAAAATATAGAAATAATCTCAGCATTGTTTTAGATGAAGATTTTGATCAGCTAAGCGAAGTGGTGATTGTCAAGAGACCTGAAAAAAGACTTAAAAAAAAGGAAAACCCCGCTTATCGGATACTCAAAGAAATTTGGAAGCGTAAAAAGAAAAACGGACTGAAACAAGTCGATGTTTATAAGTATAAAAAATATGAAACCACAGAAATAGGTTTAAACCATATCGACACTATTTTTCTCCGGCGTCTTTTCAAGAAAGAGTATGAACAAGTGATGAAGGAGTTGCCTTTTGACAACGAGGGTTTTAACTATTATATCCCGATTTATATCAAAGAAATGGTCTATGATATTTATGGAAATAATAAAATCGACAAAGAGCGTGTGGATATAGAAGCAGAAAAAACCAAAGGTTTTTATCAACAGGGTTTTGTTTTTGATCGGATGTCAAATAAGTTCAATGATGTGGACATCTATAGCAATACGTTTAATCTTTTTAATAAACCTTTTGTCAGTCCCATTTCTTCTA
The DNA here is from genome assembly GCA_964489245.1 of uncultured Flavobacteriaceae bacterium. Taxonomy (GTDB): domain Bacteria; phylum Bacteroidota; class Bacteroidia; order Flavobacteriales; family Flavobacteriaceae; genus CAZAXU01. The sequence goes on along the minus strand of CAZAXU010000002.1, from coordinate 38,862 downwards.
CGGGATTTGATACGTATGATTATTTGTTGTATGACAGCACCTATGTTGATAAGAAGAAAATATATAATATCTATTTTTTTCCCAGACGTGAGCAAGATTTGGCTTTTGAAGGGCATTTGCTCGTATCCGAAGGAAATTTTGCCGTGACCAAGATCAGTATGAGAATGAAAAAAGATGTGAATGTGAATTTTGTTCGCGGATTATCCATTGAAAAAGAATATACCATTGTGAATGATAGTGTATATCTGCCCAAAATGGATGCTTTTGAGGGAGATTTTACGCTTTTAGATAAAAATGAAAAAAACAAAGGGCTGAACATTAAAAAAACCTACCATTATTCAGACTATCGATTTGACAAAACTTATTCATCTGATTTCTATGATCAAAAACTTGAAAAATATGCGCCGAAACAATTCAAAAAAGGAACAGAATATTGGGATAATTTTTCAGATGATGAACAAATAAAAAAGACTTATGTGTTGATTGACAAAGTCAAGAATAAAAAAAGGATTCGGAATTTGACCAAATGGATTAATATTTTGAGCACGGGCTATTTCAATATAGGCGGTCCGATTCAATTCGGTCCGATTTATAAAACCGTTGGAAAAAACGGTGTAGAAGGTTTGAGATTATATGCAGGTTTGAGAACTTATAAATCTCCGGACGACAGATTTAGAATGATCGGGCATATGGCTTATGGAGTCAAAGACAAAAAATTTAAGTATGGATTGCAAGCCAAATATCTGTTGTCATATAAGCCCAGAATAGAAGTAGATGCCAAAATATCGAATGACAATACGCAATTGGCAAGAATGTTTTTTGATTTGAATCAAATCATGTACACGGAAACTTTTGGAACCAATTTTGTTTTCACAAGAGGAAAAAACTTTTTTCTTTCGAGAATCAAAGAATATAGTTTGAAATTAGATTATAGAGTTGCCAAGAATTTTCATTTAGGCATGATTCCTTCTTACAAATTGATTCAGTCTGCCAATCATAAATTATTTTCGATGGATTATTTGGATGCCAATGGAAACCTACGCTCTAAAGTCACGGATATTGGCGGGGATTTATATCTTGCCTATACACCCGGAAGACATGTCTACGGCTATGGAGTAGAGCAACGCTACGGAAAAAATCCATATCCGTCTTTTGTGATTAACTATCATAAGGGTTTCAAAGCTTTTATGAATGGTATTGCCTATGACAAATTGCAGTTCAGATATCATCAATCTGTTTTATTAGGAAAAATAGGTAAAACGGATATTACGTTTGATATGGGAAAAGTTTTCGGAAAAGTGCCTCTGGCACTGCTTAGTCCTGTGCCTGCCAACCAAGTTTTATTGCTCAAACCTGCCACTTTCACGCTTTTGAACTATTATGATTTTGTAACCGATACTTATGCCGTTGGACACTTTGAGCATCATTTTAACGGATTTATCTTGAACAGACTGCCTTTGGTCAGAAAGCTGAAATGGAGAACGGTGGCATCATTTCGGGCAGCCTATGGCACTATTTCAGACGAAAACAAAGCCGTCAATATGTCGGGAATCAACTATGCCGCTCCTACAGACAAGCTTTATTATGAGTATAGTGTAGGCTTGGAAAATATAGGCTATGGCAACATCAGATTTATCAGAATTGATGCAGTTTGGCGCAGTGACTATATTAGTGTCAACGGGCTGCATTCACCTAAATTTGCCGTTCGAATGGCTTTTAGACCGGATTTTTGATTTATTAGATTGGTTTTTTGACAAATATTCGTGCATTTGTGGCGATTAAAAAACCCTTTCATGGTCTTGCCGTGAAAGGGTTTTTATTTGGTTATTTATAATTAATTTTAGTCCAAATCAAATGTGATGCCTTGTGCCAAGGGCAAATCTGAACTATAGTTGACAGTTGTGGTTTGGCGTCTCATATAAACTTTCCAAGCATCAGATCCTGATTCGCGACCTCCTCCGGTTTCTTTTTCTCCACCAAAGGCTCCGCCTATTTCAGCACCTGAAGTTCCGGCATTTACATTGGCAATTCCACAATCCGAGCCCATAGCCGAATAGAATTTTTCAGTCTCTTGCATATCTTGTGTAAAAATGGCAGACGATAATCCTTGTGGCACATCGTTATTGATGGCAATGGCATTTTCAACATCACCTTTATACTTAATCAAATAGACAATAGGGGCAAAAGTCTCTTCTTGCACAATTTCAAAATGATTTTCTGCCTCGGCAATGGCAGGAACAACATAAGTTCCGGTTTCAAAGCCTTCTCCTTCTAAAATTTCTCCACCGAAAACCATCTTTCCTCCTTCTTTTTGCACCTGCTCAATAGCATGTTTAAACTGGTTTACGGCGTGAATATCATGCAGCGGACCAATCAAAGTGTTGCTGTCCAGCGGGCTGCCGATTTTATTTTTTATTTTTTTATAGGCATTAACCATTTTATTTTTAAAATCTTCATAAATATCTTCGTGAAGAATGATACGGCGTGTAGATGTGCAACGTTGTCCCGCTGTTCCAACGGTTCCGAATACGGTTGACATTAGTGCCATATTGAGATTGGCTTTGGGTGTAACAATTACAGCGTTGTTTCCTCCCAATTCCAAGATGGTTTTTCCCAATCGCTTTCCAACACGTTCGCCCACACGTTTTCCGATGGCGGTAGATCCTGTCATGGAAATCAAGGGAACACGTTTGTCATCCAAGAAGTTGTCGCCCATTACGGATGAACGTCCAATGACCAAGTTGAATACACCCTCGGGAACATTATTGTCTTTCAACACTTTTTCAATAATTTTATGTGAGGCAATGGCAGTCAAAGGTGTTTTTGACGAGGGTTTCCAAAGCACAACATCTCCGGCGGTTATGGCAAGTGCCGCATTCCACATCCAAACGGCCACGGGAAAGTTGAAAGATGAAATGATTCCAACAACGCCCAACGGCTGATATTGTTCCATCAATCGATGAGAAGGACGTTCCGATTGCAGATTAAAACCGTTCATGGTTCTAGCTTGTCCGGCGGCAAAGTCACAAATGTCAATCATTTCTTGTACTTCTCCCACGCCTTCTACAAATATTTTTCCCATTTCATAACTCACCAATGCGCCGAGATCATCTTTTGCATCGCGAAGAGCATTGCCAATTTGACGCACCACTTCTGCACGAACGGGAGCCGGTGTCATACGCCACTCTTTGAAAGCGGTTTGTGCTTTTTTGATAACCATTTCATAGTCGTTGAGTGTAGCGGTTTTTACACTCGCAATCAGACTGCCGTCAACGGGCGAATAAGAATCATTTATTTTTCCTTCGGTGTCATGCCATTTGGTTCCGGTAGAAACGCCTGAGTTAACCTCGGTCAAGCCGAGTCGTGTCAATACTTCTTGTATGTTGATTTTTTTGCTCATTATTATTTTGATTTTTATTGATTTCGTTTAGTTCCGTAACGATTTGCTCGATATCTTGCTCAGAAAAACTTTTTTCTTTGCAAGCATCTTCAAGTGTTCCCCAAATGGGCTCACCGCAACGAATGCATTTGATGCCTTTGACACGAAGATATTCTTCTGCAAAAGGATAGTCCTCGACCAAATCTTCTATTAAGATGTCTTTTTCTATTTTCATAGCCGAAAAATTTGTGGTAAAAATAAGGATTATTTTTGAGAAGAGAAAAGTCAAAAGTCGGAAATATTTTTGTTATTTTTTTCTACCGATTTCGAAACTTTTTTCGTGTGATGTGTTTTCGGATTCATAATTCATATTTATAAAGTATATTTGCAACAATGCGAGGCTAATGCAAAAAAACACAAAGCGATTATGTTGCATAAAAAAATATCGAGAAAATTCTATGTGTCATTCTTGTGTTTTTTGCTTGTGGTCAGCAATTTATATAAGTTCAGGTTGATGCCTTTGGGCTATCTGAACGAACCGGATGAAACACTTTATTTTTGGTCGTGGAGCGCACTCAAACGCTTATTTAATTTTGATGTATCCGGATTTGTGAATTCTCTGTTCTCAGCACGCGGAAGACCCCTGGAAGTTTTGATTAAAACCATACCGGCAAGCTTTCAGTTTGTCACGGCAAAGCTTTTTCATCTCAATTTTTTCGAAACAAAAAATATGTATGTATTGTTCGTGTTTAACATGCTGATCTACGTTTTGATTTTGTATTATTTATATAAATTGGCTTTGCTGATTTTTAAAAGCAAATTCTATGCGCTTTTCAGCATTTTAAGCTATAGTGTTTTGATTAATTCTTATGCCTATTTAAGACATATATATCCTTATGATACCAGTTTACTGTTCCTGGTTTACCTGCTATACCGATTGGTGAAATCCTATATAAACAAAGAAAAACCCGGCTATAAACAATCTTTTTTCTTTGGTGTGATTGCTGCATTTTCTTTTTTGATATACCCCACATTTTACATGGCTTTTTTTGCACTGTTTTTTGTGTTTTTAGGCATTCATTTCAACTTGATTAAATCTCATTTGAGAAAATTCATTTGGCTTTCTGCAAGCTATGTGGCAGGAAGTACAATCACATTTGCACTCACCGAATTTCTGTCGAGATTGGTGCACACTTCTTATGTCGGGAATTTGACAAATTTATCTCAAACCATCACGCAGGGAGATTATGACGAATCTTTTTATTATTTGTTCAAATATTTTTATGAGGTTGAAGGCAGCATAGGCTGGGCTTATATGTTAGGACTTGCCGGATTCATACTCCTTATGTCAATCTACAAAAACAAGCAAAAAAACGAAAGCATATTGCATATTATTTTTCTGTCTTTTTCTTTGATGTATTTCTTTCACACCGGTTTGGGCTATTTCGGACATAAAATGACGGTTTATATCAGACAAATGCACCAATTTATGCCAATCCTAGCCATTTTCATGGTTTATGCAATTTGGAAACTTAAAATATCCGACCCAATCAAGAAATTTTCGGTTCTTTTATTATCTCTCGTGTTTTTTGTGACCTATTTCTTTCAGATGAATGCTTTCTTTGAGATTGCTTATCCCAAAGATGTTTATTGGACATACTTGAGACATCTCAAAAAGGAAAATATTCATGAAATTTTTGAATATGAAGACAGTTGGTCGGATTTACCATCTCGTTTTTTAGACGAAGTCGACAAAACAAATGCAGAAGATACAATTACGGCCGTGAATACGTGCATTGTTTTTCCTGTGGATGATATACGCAAGTATCATGCATACATGCCTAAAAAAAATGCTGTTCTGATTTATAAAAAACCGCATTATCTCAATTGTAAAGCCTATCAGTTTGAAGGATACAATACCAAAGAAAGGCAAGTGCTGGATTCGATTGATTTGCAAATCAGGTTATATAAATAAAGCTTATATTTGTTACCATATTATCCCGTAAAAATCAAACAGTGATGAATCAGCCGGAATTATCCATTGTCATTCCTTGTCTCAATGAGGAAGAAACGCTTGGAAAATCCATTGAGATGGCATTGACTTTTATCAGAAACCATCAGGTGGAAACAGAAATTATCGTAGCGGATAATGGCAGTACGGACAATTCTGTTGCTATAGCCGAACAAATGGGTGCAAGAGTGGTTCATGTGAAGGAAAAAGGCTATGGAAACGCATTGCGTGGAGGCATTGACGCAGCCAAAGGCGGCTATATTATTATGGGCGATGCAGATAATAGCCATGATTTCACGGCAATATATCCTTTTATAGAAAAGCTCAGAGATGGCTATGAATTGATTGTGGGAAACAGATTCAAAGGAGGAATTTCTAAAGGAGCCATGTCATTTAAAAATAGATATATAGGCAATCCGATTCTTTCATTCCTCGGTCGATTATTCTTCAAGACAAATATCCGAGATTTTCATTCCGGTTTGCGCGGATTTACAAAAGATGCCTACAACAGAATGAATTTGCAAACTTCAGGGATGGAATTTGCCTCCGAAATGATTGTCAAAGCCAGTTTTGCCAAACTTAAAACAACAGAAGTTCCCATCATTATGTATCCGGATATGCGCTCAAGAGCGCCACATTTAAAACCTTGGCGTGACGGTTGGAGACATCTGAGATTTCTTTTATTATACAGTCCGCGTTGGCTGTTTTTAATCCCCGGATTTTTTCTGATGATGCTGGGATTTTTAGGTTTTTTCTATTTGAGCATAGAAGATGTATCATCAAATATTTTATTGAACTATCTGCCGCTTTCCGCCGGTATTTTTTTAATAGGATTTCAATTCGTCACTTTCTACGGATTGACAAAAGTCTATGCCGTGTCCAATAATTTGTTGCCTAAAAGCAATCGGTATGATAGTTTTTTTGAATTCTTTACTTTGGAAAAAGGAATTTTTTTCGGATTCTTATCCGTACTGTTTGGAATAGGTCTGTTTTGGTTTTCTGTCGGTTCATCGGGTGATATGCCGGGAAGCGTTTTCCTAAAAACAATTATTCCTTCGGTGGTTTTAATGCTTTTAGGCGTTCAGGTTATTTTGTTTGGTTTCTTTTTTAGTATCCTCGGTCTGAAAAAGAAATAATATTCTTTAGACCGGTTTTTATTTAAAAATTTATACATAGAAAAAAACGGCAATGAAGTGAAAACAACTGCCCAAAAGAACAAAGACATGAAAAATGGCATGATTGTATGGCAGCTTGTGAAATAAATAGAAAATGGCTCCCAAACTATAACCGATTCCTCCGGCAACCAGCCAGAAAAGACCATCAGAAGGAAGTGCGGCAATCAAAGGTTTGATGGCAATCACAATCATCCAGCCCATGACGACATAAAATAAAGTAGATATTTTATCATATCGACCGGTAAAAAATAGTTTCAGTACTATCCCTATGATGGCAAGACTCCACACAACGGCAAAGAGTGACCATCCCCAAGGCCCGTGCAGACTGATCAAAAGAAAAGGCGTATATGTTCCGGCAATCAGAAGATAGATGGAGGCATGATCAAAAACATTCAATTTCTTTCTGATTTTTGGTGTTCTCGAAGCATGATATAATGTGGATGCAAGATATAAAATAACCAATGTGGTGCCGTAGATGCTGTAACTGACAATATGCCAAACATTTTGATGCAAGCCGGCATGTACAATCAATAATACCAGTGCAAAAATACTGAAAACTAAACCCAATCCGTGTGTGAGAACATTCCAGAATTCTTCTTTGTAATCGTAGGTGTGTGCTTCAATGGTCATTATAGATATTTTTAAATATTTTTTTTGATAACAAACGCAAAGGCAGGCTATAAATATTGTGTATAAGAAAATTATTTTTTTAATAAATTTTCTTATTTTGATAAAATAAATTCCTGCAGATAAATATGCCTTAAGTCAGTCTGTTTTGTGTGAGTCGGTCTTTCTGATGCTTGTTTCGTCAAGAACCATACCCACTGGTGATTCCGCTGCTTTAATCAAAAAGCTTTGATGCGCTTAACTAAATGCTTAAAAGGACAATAAATAAGCTTAAAATGTGTTTTTTTATCATGTTCATTTTCTATTGTTTTATTTTAAACAAAGTTAATGAAATTATATTTAAAAAATGAGATAAGTCAATTAACGCTACCCATAATATTGTACATTTGCTAGTAACTAAAAAAACAAAAACTACTATGAGTATTTTAAAATCTTCAGTAGCAAAAAAAATAGCAATGGCATTATCAGGGTTGTTCTTGGTGGTGTTCATTTTTGTTCATCTTGCTATTAATTTGGCCTTAATCTATCCGGGCAAAGAAGCTTTTGATGCAGCGGTTGAGTTTATGGGCACAAATCCATTGATTCAGGTGATGCAGCCTATTCTGTTTTTAGGGTTTATCTTTCATATCGGTATGGGGATTTATCTTGAATTGACCAACAGTTCCAAGCGTCCGGTTAAGTATGTAAAAAATAATCAGGCAGCGGCTGCCTCATGGGCGTCCAGAAACATGATTTGGACAGGCTTGGGTGTGCTTGTATTCTTGCTGGTGCATTTTTACAATTATTTTATCCCTTTCAAAACACAAGACATTACAGATCATTATGCATTGGTCATAGGTTTGTTTAAGGAGCCTGTATTTACAGCTTTGTATGTATTTGCGTTTATATCATTGGGCATTCATCTCAGTCATGGATTCCAATCGGCTTTTCAATCTTTGGGAACACCCAGAGAGAAATGTAATAAACCTTTGGTTGTACTAGGAAACATTGTTGCTTTTGTAGTAGCATTTGGATTTTCAGCAATCGCAATCTATTTCTATTTTAATTAAAAATATTAATTATGTCAACAATCAATATAAAAGAAGGAACACCATTACAAGCTAAGATTCCCGAAGGACCTTTAGCCGAAAAATGGACTAGATATAAAGATAAAATCAGATTGGTTAATCCTGCCAACAAGCGTAATATAGATATTATTGTGGTAGGAACAGGATTAGCCGGTGGAGCTGCTGCTGCGTCTTTGGCAGAAATGGGCTATAATGTAAAAGCTTTTGCTTTTCAGGATTCACCGCGTAGAGCACATTCCATTGCTGCACAGGGCGGAATAAATGCATCAAAAAATTACCAAAATGATGGAGATAGTGATTGGAGATTGTTCTATGATACCATTAAAGGAGGAGACTATCGCGGACGTGAAGCCAACACTTATCGTTTGGCTGAAGTTTCCGGAGCCATCATTGATCAAGCGGTGATGCAAGGCGTGCCTTTTGCCCGTGATTATGGTGGATTATTGGACAACCGCTCATTTGGTGGTGTGTTGGTATCCAGAACATTCTATGCCAAAGGTCAAACAGGGCAACAACTGTTGCTCGGCGCATATTCTGCACTGAACAGACAAATAGCCCGTGGAAAAGTAAAAATGTATAATCGCCATGAAATGATAGATTTGGTGGTTGTAGATGGACATGCTCGAGGAATTATTACTCGAAATCTGGTAACCGGAGAAATTGAAAGACATTCTGCTCACGCCGTGGTTCTTGGAACCGGAGGCTACAGCAATGTATATTTCTTGTCAACCAATGCCATGGGATCTAACGGGACCTCAATTTGGCGCGCACATCGAAAGGGAGCTTATTTTGCCAACCCTGCCTTTGTGCAAATTCATCCCACCTGTATTCCTCGCAGTAGTGATCATCAATCAAAACTGACCTTGATGTCGGAATCTCTTCGTAATGACGGACGTATTTGGGTGCCTAAAAAATTAGAAGACGCCAAAGCCATTCAAGAAGGGAGATTAAAACCTACTGAATTGGCAGAAGAAGATAGAGACTATTATTTAGAGAGACGTTATCCTGCATTCGGAAACTTGGTGCCTCGTGATGTTGCCTCTCGTGCAGCAAAAGAGCGTTGTGATGCCGGACATGGTGTGAACAAAACCGGAGAAGCGGTTTATTTGGATTTTGCATCGGCTATTGAAAGATACGGAAAAGAACAAGCCTATATTCATGGAATAAAAAATCCGTCAAAAGAAAAAATTACGGAATTAGGAGAGAAAGTTATCGAAAACAAATATGGAAATCTTTTCCAAATGTATGAAAAGATTGTAGATGAAAACCCGTATAAAACACCGATGATGATTTATCCTGCCAACCATTATTCCATGGGAGGACTGTGGGTTGATTATGATTTACAGTCCAATTTGCCCGGATTGTTTGTAATCGGAGAAGCCAATTTCTCTGACCACGGAGCAAACCGATTGGGAGCATCTGCTTTGATGCAAGGACTGGCAGACGGATATTTTGTCTTACCATATACCATTGGAGATTATTTAGCCGACTATATCAAAACAGGAGAAATTCCAACGAATACTCCCGAGTTTGACGAAGCAGAGCAAAAAGTGAGAGAAGAAATAGATTTTTTTATCAACAATAACGGTAAACATTCAGTTGACTATTTCCACAAAAGATTGGGAAAAATTATGTGGAACAAAGCCGGAATGTCTAGAAATGCCAAAGACCTTGAAGAGGCGATTGGAAAAATTCAAGAATTGCGTGCTGAATTTTGGAAAGATGTGAAAGTTCCGGGAACAGCAAATGAATTCAACCAAGAACTGGAAAAAGCAGGTTATGTTGCCGATTTCTTAGAAATGGGAGAATTATTGGCACTGGATGCTTTGAATAGAAATGAATCTTGCGGAGGACATTTCCGTGAAGAATATCAAACCGAAGACGGTGAAGCACTTCGTGATGATAAGAATTATGCTTATGCGGCAGCTTGGGAATATCCGGCGAAACCGTATGATAGATTCACAAAGGCAGTTAATGTCAGTGAATCTCCTTTGCATAAGGAAGAATTTAAATTTGAATTTGTTACACCAACAACCAGAAGCTATAAATAATTATGAAACTAAATCTTAAAATTTGGAGACAAAATGGACCAAACGCCAAAGGACGAATGGTCGATTATCAAATAGATGGCGTTGAATCTGATATGTCCTTCTTGGAAATGTTGGATTTATTAAACGAGAACCTAATCAGCAAAGGAGACGAACCCATCGCCTTTGACCACGATTGCCGTGAAGGTATTTGCGGCATGTGCTCACTCTATATCAATGGAGAAGCACATGGACCGGACAGACTGATTACCACTTGTCAGTTGCATATGCGTAAATTCAAAGATGGAGAAACCATTTATATAGAGCCTTGGAGATCAAAAGGATTTCCGGTTATCAAGGATTTGGTGGTTGACAGAAGCGCGTTTGAACGCATTCAACAAGCCGGAGGATATATTTCCGTGAATTCATCGGGAAGATCGGTTGATGCCAACAATATTCCTATTCCTAAAAAAGATGCGGATAATGCTTTTGATGCGGCAACTTGCATTGGCTGTGGAGCTTGTGTGGCAACTTGTAAAAATTCTTCCGCCATGTTGTTTGTATCGGCAAAAGTGGCACAATTTGCTCAATTGCCTCAAGGACGCATAGAAGCGGCAGATCGTGTTCAGAATATGATTGCAGTGATGGATGCCGAAGGATTCGGAAGTTGTACCAATACCGGAGCTTGTGAAGTGGAGTGTCCGAAAGGAATTTCATTGAGTAATATTGCTATTTTAAACAAAGAATTTATATTTGCACAAGCCAAGTAATCATATTTTTTGACCGGTTCCGATGTAAATATTTAATTCCGTAATTATATAAAGAGACTGATTTTTCAGTCTCTTTTTTTATGAGAAATATAAAGCTTAACATATTGAGATTTAACGTCTAATATTTTTTTTGTAACTTTGCAAACACAAAAAGGGGAGGTTGATTTTTTTACTCAATATTATTGTCAAATTACTTTGATGCTTGTGCTTGGAGATTTTGATAACGATAAAGGATATTCATAGACACCGGATGTCTAGTTTATATACATGGAATGATGAAAAATTGTTTGTTAAAATTTGACAACCTTTGGGTTCTCTTTTTTTGGATTAATGTCATGGGTTTTGCACAGAACCATCCTCCCGTTGGAGTCTCTGACGTGAACTATACCAATGCGGGAGTGACCCTGAATGTTCCTGCACCGGGGCTTTTGGGCAACGATACAGATCAAGATGGCGACATATTGCATATCACGCAATTTGAGATTAATGGCACAACTTATCCTGCCGGCACAACGCTTACATTGAATGAAGGAACCATAACAATAAACGCAGACGGCAGTTATATTTTTATTCCTGCAGCAGGATTCAGTGGCTTTTTTCCTACAATTACTTATACTGTTTCCGACGGAACAGCAACAAGCACGACAACCTTGATTATCGGGGTGGAGCCGCCCGGAAACAAATTAAGAATTCGAATAAGAAGTTGCAATCAGGGTTATACAAAAAACAGTTTATATAAAATCAGATATAACGTTGAAGTCAGAAATATAGGGGTGACACAAATTCACAATATTCAGCTGTTTAATGACCTTAATGCAGTTTTTGGTATTGGGTGTATAACACAAATAGACAGGGAATGGATGTCGACAAGTAGGACACGAAGACCCGGAGGGGGGTTTTATCCTCGTGATTGGGATGGAAGTTCGTGGTATGCAACAGAATTTGATGCAACAGACTCGACTCCGGGAGCACAAGGAATTTTCTTGCCCTCGGAAGTAGCATCAAATGTGCTCTATCCCGGGCAAGAAATAAATTTTCAGTACTGTGTTTATGTAGATCCGGCTTGTGCAGGAGGGGTCGGGGCAGGTTCAGGACACGGAGTGTCTTTTGACAATATCATTACATCTACTTCCTCCGGTGGAAATCCGACTGCGAATTTGTCGCTGAAAGATTTTCATACTACAGAAACCACCGTAGCCGCCAATTATTATCAGCCCACAGATGAACCTCCGGTGAATCTTGACGGAACATATGATGTGAGAGATACCATCATTATCACAAATGACGGAACAGCTACGGCACATAATGTGAATTTTAACTTGGGATTGTACAATTATCTTGAAGATAGAGATATCAGCTTTCAAATCACGCAAGTATCACAAATAAGCGGGCATCCTGTAAGTCTTAACACTGCTTACGACGGGAATATGAATTCGGAACTTTTGGCTCCCGGAAATAATCTTCCGGCAGGACAAAGCATTTTTTTGGAGGTATATGTAAAGGTAGCGCCAACTGCTAATCATGATTGGCATGGATTGAGGAATCCTAACCGAAGCATGACACAAGGTGCTGCCGACGGGCAAAATGAAACGAATCCGAACTTTAAAAGAAGGTCGGCTTATGTGGTTTGGAGTGATTCTCAGGGCAATCATATGGATAGAATGTATGAAACGGATGCTCCTACAAATATTGCATCTTCTGAAGATCAATGTGAATGCGATTGGGTGGGTATGAGATTCTTATATCAAATTAAAGTTTCTATAAGAAAAGAAAAGATTCGTGAACAACCCGCAGAGAGTGGCATTTCGGGGAATAAGGATGTGACTTATCGTCTCACCGCTGAAAATTCGCCCAGACCGACATCAGATGTTCAGCTTCATAATATCACTCTGACAGACAATCTTGCCAATATTTGTGGCGCCAGCCATGTTGAGCGTGTTATTTCTCTTAGAATTTTACCGATTATTTCCACGGCAACCATACTTCCGAATCTTAATCCGGCTTATAACGGCTTGACGGATATCAATATTTTTGACGGAACATCCGGCATTTTAGACCCCGGACAGCAAATTGTTGTTGAACTGAGGGTAGAGCTCTCAGACCCGTGTAGAGGAGTTAACGGAGCCGGTTTAGGGGGAGAAGATCCACTTAATAATCTATTGGAGTCTAAAGATGAGACCCCTCCCATAATTGTGTTAACTCCGATTGATGCGGTTGATGACGATTATTCCACCACACCAATCAATACTTTTGAAGGCGGGTATGTTGGGGATATCACTTTAAATGATTCTCTGGATGGAGTCTTAAACCCTGATGCGGATATCACTACAACCATATTGAATGACGGAGGCTCTCATGTCACACTTAACGCATCAACCGGAGATATCAGCGTGCCGAGAGGTCTGGTCAACGGAACCTATCAAATTCATTATCAAATTTGTCAAACTATTGATCCCGAAAATTGTGATGATGCAATTATAACCGTTGTGATAACCTCTGACAATGACAGAGACGGCATTCCCGATCATATAGATATTGACGACGATAACGATGGCATACTTGATATAATTGAACACAGAGGACATGATCCTTTTGTAGATATGAATGGCAATAATATTTATGATCTTTTTGATGTGACAATTTCCGGATTTATCGATACAGACGGAAATCATCAAGATGATCGGTACGATTTGGATGGAGACGGGGTAATTGACCAATTTGATTTGGATTGGGACAATGACGGCATTTCGGATATTGTAGAAGCCGGTGGAGATGATTCTGATTTTGATGCGCATGTTGACTATCCACTTTCCGGTGTTCCGACCAGTATGAACGATGTGAACAGAGATGGTTTGGCAGATGAATACGATTCTAATCAGGGAGGAGATGATATTCCCAATCCGGACACCGATGCGGATTCTTTCTATGATTTCATGGATATTGATTCAGATGCAGACGGCATTGTGGATAATATAGAAGCCCAAACCACCTTGGGATATGCACCTCCGGCAAATGCCGATTCGGATCATGACGGTTTGGACGATACTTATGATCAAGATGATGAAGCCGCTTTTGGCGTTGGAAACGGAACAGGAACCGCTGTTGTGCCGACTAATACAGATCGTGCCGATGAACCGGATTACTTAGACCGTAATTCAGATAATGATTTTTATGATGACCCGATTGAAGGTTGGGATAGAGACAATGACGGGATAGCTGATACCACGCCGGATTTTAGTGATATTGATGATGATGGATTGGATGATGCTTATGACAACAATAGTGTGCAGATTTTTCCGACCAATGGACAAGTGCCTGCAGATTTTCCTAATTTGGATGTTCCCGGAACCTTTGAAAGAGATTGGCGGGAACTTATTCCGGTGCCGAATATCATCACACCGAACAACGATGGTTCCGATGATGAATTTTATATTGAAGCATTGTTGATTTATCCTAATTTTAAAATGGAAATTTATGATCGATGGGGAAGTTTGGTCTATAAGTATGAAAACAGAGGAAGCACAAGCCCGAAATGGTGGGACGGCACATCAAATGTCAATATGTTGTTTCAAAAAAACGGTCAGGTTCCTGAGGGTGTATATTTTTATATAATTGATTTTAATGATGGGAAGCACAAACCTATAAACGGATTTGTTCAGGTAATCAGGTAGAAGTATATTTTATGAATAAAAAAATCATAAGCAAGTAATAAATATTTATTTTTGAAAAAAAATACAACACAACAAAAGCATAAAAAATGAAAATATTTGTTCAAAAAACAAGTCATAAATACTTATTGGATGTGGGTTTGGTTTTTATCCTTCTTGTGTCATTGACGACCGCTTCTGATACAACATTATTTGGTTTTTTTAGAATAGATGATGTGACAAATAATTCTCTGCATGTTTCTCTTGATAGTGATAATGACGGCATTGATGACAGTAATGATTTGGATGATGATAATGATGGTATTCCTGATTTGGAAGAATGCAATGCGGCATCGTGTGATACGGATGGAGATGGAATAGTCAATAGGCTGGACTTGGATTCAGACAACGATGGAATTTATGATATTGTGGAAGCGGGAAATATGGCAGCAGATACCGACCACGACGGCAGAACAGATAACCCTGTTGGGAATAATGGTTTGGATAATACTCTGGAAAATAATGATTCAAGTGCGGCGACCATAAATTATACCATCCCCGAAAGTGCAGATGATACGGATACAATTTTGAATTTTCTAGATTTGGATAGCGATGGAGACGGTATTCCTGATAATATAGAAGCACAGGCAACAATTTCTTATGTGGCTCCTGGCGGAAATGACACTGACCATAACGGAGTAGATGATAACTATGATACTAACGGGACTTGGTTGAATCCGCCTAACACAGATGGAGTCGATAATCCTGATTATTTAGATACGGATTCAGACAATGAAGCAGGAAATGACACTGTGGAAGCCGGTTTTGCACTATCCGGAAATGATAGCGATGGAGATGGTTTGGATAACAACTATGACACAACGCCAAATGCAGGTTATGCCGATCCCGGAGGAACGGTGGATGACCCGAAAATAGGTATCGTGATTTTGCCTGATTTTGATTTGGATGTATATACGGGAGGAGATGCAGATTATAGAGATAGTACAGATAGCAGAGTAGATACGGATGGCGACGGTATTTTAGATATGATAGATCTTGACGATGACAACGATGGGATTCCTGATGCTGTAGAAAATGCATCATGCATAGATCCGAATTCTTTTCACGAGAGTTTTGGTCGAGGAATCAGGACAATATCTGCTTATACAAACTATTGTTATGAGCCCGGTGATGGGAATAACGCAGCATGTAGTGCATATCCCGGTAATATAAATGTGAATGATGGCGAATATGCTATTTTACAATTTGCCGCTCCACATGGACCCAATGGAGCATCAAGCTTCAGTACATGGCTTCGGGTTGGAGATCACACCGGAAATACCAATGGACGAATGGCTGTGTTTAATGCGGATGATCGTATAGCCGGTTTGTCATTTTATGATAGAAGTAATATAACGGTGCGTCCATACAAATATCAGGAACTGAATTTTTGGGTTTTAAATTTGATAAAGTCAACGGTAAATATAATTAAACCTAATCTAAAAATAACCATTCAAGATGATGCAGGGGTTATTTTAGCGGTTTTTAGTACAAGTGATATCCCCAATGATGAGAATTGGCATAAATTTTCCTATATCTTCAATCCCGGTGCGGCTGATAAAATCCGAATCACTTTAGTCAATAACGCACTTGGTGGACAGGGGAATGACTTGGCTATAGACGATATTTCCGTAGAGGTGTTGTGTGATACGGATAATGATGGTTTAGTGAATTCATTAGACTTGGATTCTGATGATGATGGAATATATGATATTATTGAAGTTGGAAATGCTGCTTTAGATGCTAATCACGATGGGATGGTTGATAATCCTGTAGGGAACAACGGTTTAGATAATACTTTAGAAAACAATGACGGAGTCTCTGCAACTACAAGCTATGATATTCCCAATACAGATGGAACAGGCAATGATGATTACATGGATATAGATTCTGATGATGACGGAATTCCCGATGTGGTGGAAGCCGGTGGAACAGATGAAGATAATGATGGGCATGTGGATTATCCTGTTTCCGGAAATCCAATCAGCATGAATGACGCAGATCATGACGGATTAAGTGATGAATATGACCCTACTGAGAACGGACAGATGATTCCTTATTTTGATTCTGACGGAGATGGGTTGGTGAATGTTATTGATATTGATTCGGATGCAGATGGAATTGTGGACAATATAGAAGGACAAACCACAGATGGGTATCTCTCTCCCGATGCAAACGATGATGATGAAGACGGCTTAGACAATTCATATGACCAAGATGATCAAAGAACACAAGGCATAGGTGGAGGAACAGGCAAAGCTATTGTGCCCACAAATACAGATTTTAGAGACCTGCCGGATTATTTGGATCTGAATTCGGATAATGATAGTGAAGTTGATGCCATTGAAGGTTGGGATTGGAACAATGATGGTGTTGCCGATATCACACCCAATACAAGCGATGCAGACCATGACGGACTGAATGATGCCTATGATCATGACAACACACAAATCAATCCGACTAACGGACAAGTGCCCACAGATTTTCCAAATTTGGATGTGATAAATACAGATGAAAGAGATTGGCGTGAAGTGGTCGGTTTTCCGAATATTATCACACCGAATAACGATGGGCAGGATGATGAATTTTATATAGAACCTTTATTGAACTATCCAAATTTTAAAATGCAGATTTTTGATCGTTGGGGAAGTTTGGTTTATAATTATGAAAATAAGGGTAGAGGAAATCCCAAATGGTGGGATGGTACATCAAATGTCAGTATGGCATTTCAAAAAAACGGAAAAGTTCCGGAGGGTGTCTATTTTTATGTGATTGATTTCAATGATGGAGACAAGAAACCCAGGACGGGATTTGTTCAAATAATTAGGAACTAGACAAGTGTCAAATATGAAAACAACACGAACAATTATTGGGATTTTGATTATGCTGTTTGGATGGACTGTGTTTGCACAACAAAATCCTCAGTATACGGAGTATATGTATAATATGACCTCGATAAATCCTGCTTATGTAGGAACTAAAAACGATTTAAGCATCAGGATGTTAGGAAGAATGCAATGGCTGGGAATCAATGGCGCTCCGGATACGCAAACTTTGAGTGTTGGCATGAGAGCTTATAAAGATTTAGGCGCCGGTTTTTCGGTTGTTCATGACAAAATCGGTTTGGCAGAGGAAACCAATTTATATTTGGATTTTTCCTATACTTTTGAAGTTTCGAGAAAAGGAAAGTTATCTTTTGGAATCAAAAACGGATATACTTTCTTTAATGACAAGTTAAGTGAAGCCATATCTCCCAATCAGATAAATTATAGTGATGTTATTCAGGCGTTTCCGGGATTTGGATTTGGAGTCTATTATCGTACGGATAAATTCTATGCAGGTTTTTCCGTTCCAAATATTTTTGAAACACCCAGATTTAAATATGACCCTGAAACAAATTCATTTTCTCTGAGTCGAACGGCAAATTTCTTTGCCACCTCAGGCAGAGTGTTTAAACTGGATAAGGATTTTTTGTTCAAACCTTCAACAATGATTAAATTTGTAAAAGGAGCTCCTGTTTCTATTGATTTGAATCTAAACCTGTTGTATAAGGAACGCTTTGAGTTGGGAGCTTCTTATCGATATAATGCGTCGGTTCAGGTCACTGCAAGCTTTTCTCTTGATAAGCATTGGCGTATAGGTTATGCTTATGATTATGCTTTGACAAATCTGAGAAAGTACAATTCAGGCTCTCACGAAGTTATACTTTCTTATGATTTGAATTTTAGAAAATATAGAAAAGTGAAAGCCCGTTGCGAATTTTTTCTTCCGTAATTTTTTTGCTAAGATTTCAATAAACCTATTTCATATGAATTGATAATTCTTGAATCAATCATGCTGGTTTCCTCGTCGTCAAAATTGTATAGGTCTTGCTTATACCAGTTGTGATTATCTTTTTTTGAAAGATAGGGCAAGGTGACCAAAGCCACGAAAAACAATATAATGACGCCGGTTTCCAATTTTGTTCGGAGACCGTCATCAACCGGAAGCATTCTCACTCCGATATAAATAAGAGCAAAAGGCCATAGCCTGAAAACATCCTCAATTCTGAAGTGAAAAAGATCGAAATTTCTTAAGAGAAAAAGGATGCCTAAAATAACAAAGAATAGTCCTACGAGTATATTATTGTTCTGTTTCATTTTTTATGATTTTTTTAGATTTATAATTCAGTCCGTTAAAAATAATAATTAGTCCGGTGATGATGAGAAAAACCGGCCAAATATCTCTAAAATCAATGCTGGAGAAAAATTCATCAATCAAGAAGATAAATCCGAACATGATGAGCATAATGCTGCTCCAGAGTTTTGCATTGGTATTGTCTTTTTTATTCATTTTTATATTTATTTTTTGATTGTCGTTTTCAGGTGTTGCAAACATTCTGTCGCCATTTTCTTCCGGAAGAATAATCCATAGTAAAGCATATAGAATCACGCCTAATCCGTTGAGTATGGTCAGAACAATGAACAATATTCTGATCAGGGAGGTGTCTGATTTAAGATGTTGAGCCAGACCACCCGAAACACCGCCTATTATACGGTCTTCTCTGGTTCTGTATATGCTTTTATTTGTCATTTTTTTTGTGTTTACTGTCAACATTGACTTTTACCCCGTTTTTATCCGTTTTGATATGAGCGGTTCTCTCTTTTTTTCCTTCGGCATAGATGTCTATACTGTCTTTGCTGATTTTCATATTCAATTTTTCTCCATTGATCTCAAAACTCTCATCATCCTCATCAAAGAATGAATCTTTTTCATCAAAAATATCATTTTCAATACATTCAACCAACTCGTTATTGTTATAAAGCAATTGTCCGTTGTAACAATTCGGTTCATGCATATGATTCATGATTCTTTCATTGATTTTCACATATTTATCTTTTGGAATATAGAAATCAATTTCAACTTTATGCTCTTGAATAAATTCCTTTTGCGGATAAGACAACCGAGAAGAAAAAGTCAAATCTTTTTGAATGCTGTCAATATGAAATCCATAGTCGATTCTATGGGCGCTTTCGTCGGCTTCATCTAAATTGATTCCTTCTGAAATCTTTTTAATTTTGAAACTGAAATATTGGTTTTTCGAGGCTTTAAAATTATAATAAACTTTACGTGTTTGAATATAGTCTGTTTTTCTTTCCAAGATGTTTTTTGATGTAAATATTTTTAGAGTATCTGCTTGAAAAGGTATTTGTTTCTCCATATCGACAATTTCGGTAGAAACATTTTTATGAGCGAGCAACGATGTGCTTTTTACAAACACAAAAAGAACGCTAATCAGCCAAATGGTTCCGCCTATCAAAAATACGTTTCCTCCGATATTGGCGTGTGGCATTAGCATTTTGAGTCCTAACATGAATAACAAACCAATGGGAAAACCAAGCACGATAAAAGCCAGAAGACTAATCCACCCCAAGGGCAGGTTGAAAGCATGGTAGAAAGCATTGTCGGAGGCTAGCATGTGCAAGTCGGAAAAAGGGCTGATTGCCAAGGCGGAGAGAATAATGCTCAGCAAAACAACACCACTGATAAATGCGATGAATAAACCTAAGATTTTAATAATCACACTACCAATTTCTTGTGTTGTATTTTCAACTTTTGCTCCGATGTTCATTTTTTTTTTTGAGGTTGAAGTATCCTCTGCTTTTACATGATCCACGATATTGTCAATATTGACGCGTTCTCCTTTCATTTTCAGTTTGTCAGAGGCAGATACGGCTTTAGGAATGACAATCCATAATAGAATATAAATCAAGCCGAAAGTTCCGCTTGTGATAAACAACAAAATGATGAAGATGATGCGCATAATACTGATATCAATTCCGAAAAAATGCGCAATGCCCGAGGTCACACCGCTGATGGCAGAGTTGTCAGTGTCTCTGAACAGTTTTTTCTTGACATGATAGTTGCCGCTGTCATTGTCCTCGATTTCTTCTTGATAATCTTCGGGTTGTCCTAATACGTTGATGACTTCATCAACATCTTTTTCGTCTATCACTTGTTGCGGATGTGACTGTTTTTCCAGCAGCAGTTCAGCAATCCTTACTTCAATTTCATTCATGACTTCTTCAGCATCCTCAGAATTTTTCAGTGAGTTTCTGACGGCTTCCAAATATTTTTTAAGTTTATAGTAGGCAGTATCATTCAGATGGAATAAAATCTTGCCTAAACTGATGTCTATGGTTTTATTCATTTTCGGTTTATTTTTTTTGAGTTATTTATATATTGAACAGCCTCGGTGAGTTCTGTCCATGATTGATGCATCATATTTAAAAAATCTTTTCCTTTTTCCGTGAGCATATAATATTTTCTAGGAGGTCCTGAGGTGGACTCTTCCCAACGATAGCTCAAATATGCGCCATTTTTCAAACGAGTCAAAAGTGGATAAACAGTGCCTTCAACAACAATCATTTTTGCATCTTTCAATTCTTTGAGAATGTCTGAAGAATAAGCATCGTTTTTGTCTAGAATATTCAAAATGCAATATTCCAATACGCCTTTCCGCATTTGAGATTTTACGTTCTCTACTTTCATTTGTTTTATTTGATAAATTTAATGGTTAAAGGATAGTGAAATACTTCTCCGTTTCCGGCTTTCACGGCAGCAACAATAATAAGAATCAACCATAGAATACTGATAATCCCGAGCCCTCCCGCAAACACCACTATGCCGGGTATAGAGAGAAGGAGACCAATCGGATTGTTCTCCAGTTGTTCGGGACTGTTGTGAACTATATTCAATAACGGAGATAAGAACATGAGCCCGCCGATAAGCACGGCTGCAAACTTATAAATCATGAAACTAATGTTGAAATTCATGGCTTCTTTGCCGTTTTTATCGACAAATTCACTGTCGGATTTCCAGATTGACCAAAATACCAAGGGACCGAGAATGCTTCCCAACGGAATCAAATAGCTGGAAAAAGAACTCAAATGTAAAATGGCGGCATGTGTGTTTTCATCTGCAGATTTACGATTTTTATTTTCAGGGGTTAAATCGGTTAGTGTTTCCATATCTTAATGTGTTTGTTTTTTTTAATGACGAGAAAATCACTTCTCTGTTACACCCACAAATGTATAAAAAAAGGTAATATGTAATGCAAAGTAGTAAAGTTTAACATAAGATTAACATTTCAGAGTTGTAAAATAATTTTCTTGAATATGGATTTTGCTTCGCATTTTAAAGGGATTTATAAATTTTTAAATTATATTTTCGGCAGACATGAATCTTGTGTAAAGAATTGATTAACTTTACTGAAAAATTTAATAAGATGAAATTTACGCCTTCAAAAATCAACAAATTCTTGTTTTTTAAATTGCCTAGCGCATGGATTTCGGGCGTTCGAGTGCACGAAATTAACAATCAAAAAGCGGTGGTTACAACAAGGCATAGATGGATCAATCAAAACCCTTTCGGTTCGATGTATTTTGCCGTTTTGGCAATGGGATCTGAATTATCAACGGGAATATTGGTCATGAAAAAAATTCAGGATTCCGGCAAAAACATATCTATGTTGGTCACGCATAACGAAGCAACTTTCACAAAAAAAGCCAAAGGAAAAATCAGATTTATCTGTGAGGAAGGAAATAAAATTGATGCATTTATTCAAAAAACCGTCTCGACCGGAGAAGGCATACAATTTAATTTACATTCAAGCGCTTATGACGAACAGAATGATTTGGTTTGCGAATTTATTTTTCAATGGAGCATGAAGCTGAAATAGAATTGAATATAATCTCAGTTCTTGTACTAAAAAATACTGATTTAGAGCAGAAAATAAAAAGTTTTTTGTTCAGTATAAGAGAAAAGAAAAAAATGTGAAATTTAAATAAAAATATGATATTTATCATTTTTATATGATTTTTCCACCTTAAATTTACACTAGTAATCAAAACAAAAATCTGACATATTCATAAATCATAAAGTAAGCTCATGAAAAAACATAATTTTTATGCAGGACCCAGCATTCTGCCTCAGTATACCATAGACAGAACTATTGCTGCCATTGAAAATTTTTCCGAGACAGGTCTTTCCGTTTTGGAAATTTCACATCGCAGTAAAGAATTTGTTGCCGTAATGGATGAAGCTCAAGCTTTGTTCAAAGAATTATTAGACATTCCAAAAGCTTATTCCGTTTTGTTTTTACAAGGTGGAGCCAGTACACAATTTGCCATGATTCCATACAATTTGTTGGGCAAAAAAGCTGCCTATCTGGATACGGGAGCTTGGTCGAGCAAAGCTATTAAAGAAGCTAAAGCATTTGGAGAAGTGGATGTGGTTGCCAGCTCTAAAGACAGAGGATACAATTATATTCCTAAGACTTATGATATTCCTGTAGATGCAGATTATTTTCATATCACTACAAATAATACCATTGCCGGAACAGAAATAAAGAAAGATATAGATTCTCCTGTGCCTTTGGTAGCAGATATGTCTTCAGATATTTTCAGTCGTCCGGTAGATGTTTCAAAATATGTTTTGATTTATGGCGGTGCACAAAAGAACTTGGGACCGGCGGGCGCCACTTTTGTTATTATCAAAGATGAAATACTCGGAAAAATGTCCAGACATATTCCAACCATGCTGAACTATCAGACCCATATTGATAAAGGCTCGATGTTTAATACGCCACCCGTGTTGGCGGTTTTCTCTGCTTTACAAACTTTGAAATGGCTCAAAAAGAATGGAGGAGTGGTCGGAGCACAAAAAAGAAATCTTGAAAAAGCCGGTTTGCTCTATACAGAAATAGATCGCAATAAACTTTTCAGTCCGGTGGTGAAAGATGAAGAAGACCGTTCTCTGATGAATATCACCTTTGTGATGAATGATGCCTATAAGGACAAAGAACAAGACTTTTTAAAATTTGTCGATGAACGCGGAATTATGGGCATTAAAGGACATCGTTCCGTTGGTGGATTCAGAGCATCGACCTACAACGCTTTGCCAAAAGAAAGTGTAGAAGTATTGGTGAAAGCCATGCAAGATTTTGAAAAACTATGTTAAACACACAATTATAAAAAAACAAACCCATGAAAAAAATTTTAGTTGCCACTCAGAAACCATTTGCTCCTGCAGCCATCAGCAGGATGAAAGATGTGTTGGACTATACGGGAGATGAAATGATTCTTTTGGAAAAGTATGCTTCTCAAGACGATTTGATACAAGCAGTCAAAGATGTTGATGCCTTGATTGTGCGAAGTGATAAAGTGACCAAAGATGTTTTGGACAATGCCAATAATCTCAAGATTGTGGTACGTGCCGGTGCCGGATATGACAATGTGGATTTGGCAGCGGCCACCTCAAAAAACATCGTAGTGATGAACACTCCCGGACAAAATTCAAATGCTGTGGCTGAATTGGTTTTGGGCATGATGATTTTTCAGGCAAGAAACGGTTTCAACGGAACAGCCGGAACAGAGCTTAAAGGCAAAACATTAGGCATACATGCATTTGGAAATGTGGGAAATCTGGTGGCAAAAATTGCCAAGGGTTTCGGAATGGAAGTTTTGGCATATGATCCTTTTGTAGCCAATGAAACCATTGAAAAAAACGGTGTAAAAGCCGTTGATACGTTGTCTGAACTGTATCAAGAAAGTCAATATATTTCTTTGCATATTCCTGCAAATGAACACACTATCAAAAGCATTGATTACAATCTGTTGAAACAAATGCCTGAAAATGCAGTTTTGGTCAATACGGCGAGAAAAGAAGTTATTGATGAAGCAGGATTGATTAAATTAATGCAAGACAGACCCGACTTCAAATATATTTCTGATATAGCACCGGACAGCAAAGCTGATTTTGAAACACAATTTTCCGATAGATTTTTCTTTACACCTAAAAAAATGGGTGCGCAAACAGCCGAGGCAAACATCAATGCCGGTGTAGCTGCCACCAAGCAAATTATTGACTATTTCAAAAATGGAAATTTGGTTTTCAAAGTAAATTAAACAATAACAACTTTAAAAAAAATAAAAAACAACAACTATGGCGATAATAAAACCTTTTAAAGGACTCAGACCACCAAAACAATATGCAGAAGAAGTATCCAGCTTGCCTTATGATGTGATGAATTCTCAAGAGGCAGCCGAAATGGCAAAAGGAAAAAGCAAATCTCTTTTGCACATTACTCGAGCAGAGATTGATTTGCCCGCTGAAGTGGATATTCACGATGAAAAAGTCTATGAAAAAGCAGTGGAAAATTTCAAGATGTTCCAAGACAACAAATGGTTGGTTCAAGACGAAAAAGCCAAATATTATATCTATGCGCAAACCATGGATGGCAGAACCCAATATGGCATTGTGGGAGCAGCAGCAGCACAAGACTATTTTGACGGAATTATCAAGAAACATGAGCTCACACGTCCGGATAAAGAAGAAGATCGGATGGTGCTCACACGCTATTTGAATGCCAATATAGAACCTGTGTTTTTTTCATACAAAGCGGTTCCGAAAATAGATAAGATTGTAGAAAGAATAGTGAAAGATAATGCGCCTGTCTATGATTTTACGGCAGCAGATGGTTTTGGACATCATTTTTGGGTGGTGGAGTCAGAGAAAGATAATGCCGAGTTGGAAAAGTTGTTTAAAGAAAAAGTGCCTTATACTTATGTTGCTGACGGACATCACAGAACAGCCGCTGCCGCCAGAATAATGGAGGAAAAAAAATCACAAAACCCAAATCATACGGGGCATGAAGCGTATAACTATTTTATGGCGGTACATTTTCCTGATAATCAATTGAAAATTATTGACTACAATCGTGTAGTCACAGACCTGAACGGATTGTCCGGAGATGGATTTATGCAACATCTGAAAACCAATTTTGAATTAAAAGAAATAGGTTCGGAAGTTTATAAACCTGAAAGACTACATGAATTTTCCATGTATCTCAACGGAAAATGGTATAAGCTGACTGCAAAAAACGGCACTTATGACGATGCCGACCCGATCGGGCAGTTGGATGTGAGCATTTTGTCAAATCTGATTTTAGAACCTATTCTGAATATCAAAGATTTAAGAACATCAAAAAGAATTGATTTTGTTGGCGGAATTCGTGGGCTTGGAGAACTGAAAAAACGAGTTGATTCCGGAAAATTTGTAGTTGCTTTTGCACTCTATCCGGTTTCTATGAAGCAATTGATCAACATTGCAGACACCGGAAATATCATGCCACCGAAAACCACTTGGTTTGAGCCCAAACTTCGTAGTGGATTGGTGATACATAAATTATAATTTAAAAAACAGTGTTATGGCTTTAATATTGCCTCTTGAAATAACGCGTCCCGTCAGGAATAAGGCTTGTATTTTCCCCTCGGAAGATGCTTGTGAATTATCCTCCAGTGATATCAACAGTATCATTAGGAGAAACCCTTATTCATTCAATAATATTTTCTTTAAACCTTATATCAAAAGACTATCGGGAATTAAGAAGTATAATGCCATTAGAAGACAATATCTGAAGTTTAAGAAAAACGGAATCATTGCAATTGATGAAAATCCGAGTTTTTATATCTATAATATCACCAATAATGAAGGAAAACAGTTTGTCGGAATTTTAGGAAAGATTCATCATGAAGACTATGAACAAGACAATGTGGTCAAAATCGAAAAGTCAAATGCTGTCAGAGTGAGAGAGAAGCATGATATAATCAGCAATACGGGTTTCACATCCAAACCCATCACGGTGCTCTATGAACAAGTGGATGAGATTGATGAAATCATAACCAAATATAAATCTCGTATTCCGCTGTTCGGATTCACTAAAAACAACGGTTTTGTTCATGAAGTTTGGCAAGTTTTAGATTCTGAGGATCTTGATTTTTTGTCGAGTATATTCAGTCGGCAAGATAAATTTTATATCATTGATGACGATGATAAATTCGATGCACTACATCAAATTTATAAGGAAAAAATAGATAAGAATAGAAGAATTCATACCGGACAAGAAGCTTATAATTATTTTCCTGCATTTCTGATTTCCAATCAAGAAGCAAAAATATATGAGTATAAGAAAGGTGTTCCTATAGATTATTCAAAATCAATGAAAGAAGTTCTTGAATTGTTACGAGATGATTTTTATATTGAAGAAATTCAGCCGGACATTCCTCCTCAAAGAGGAGAAATTCTGCTGTATGGCATTGAGAGCAAATATAAGCTGAAGCTTAAGAAGAAAAAAAATCTTCCGGATTCAATTGTTTTTGAACGTTTTATTTTAGAGAAGTTAGACATTGAAAATGAAATTATAGAAAACAATAGTCTGAAATATTGCAGTGGAAATCGAAGCCTGAAATGTGTAGAAAATCACTTGCACAAAAAGAATTGTAAATTTGGTTTTATCATCCATCCGATTGATTTTGAGATTATAAAACAAAATGCAGAAGATGCTTTGAAAATACCGAACAAAAGTATGTATGTTGAGCCACGTTTGCTAAAAGGATTGTTTATTTATGAAATCTAATGTGATCTGTCAGCGTTTGAGTAAAATCAAAAAAGAGTTTCCCGGAAGTGTGACTTTGGTAGCGGTTTCCAAAACCAAACCTGTTGAAGCAATCAGAGAAGCATATGATTGTCATCATCGGGATTTTGGAGAAAATAAAGTGCAAGAATTAACACAAAAATTCAATCGATTACCTCGAGATATCAACTGGCATATGATTGGACATTTGCAGAGAAATAAGGTCAAATATATTGCATCTTTTGTTCATTTGATTCATGCCGTTGATAATTTGAAACTCTTGAAAGAAATTGACAAACAAGCTTTGAAGAACAACAGAAAAATCTCAATTTTACTTCAGATAAAAATTGCTCGAGAAAAAACCAAATTCGGCATGGACGAAGCCGGTTTGAAAGAGATGTTAGATTTGTATCGTCAGGGTAATTTTCAAAATATTAATATCAAGGGGTTTATGGGTATGGCAACCAATACACTTGACAAAGATATTGTGAGAAGTGAATTTGCATATTTAAATGAATTGTTTGTTAAATATCAAATTTCTTTTCCTGAATTCACTTATCTGTCTATGGGTATGAGTGGCGATTATCCGATTGCCGTTGAAGAAGGCAGCAATATGATTCGTGTGGGGTCTGCAATTTTCGGGACACGGATTTAGCCGTATTAAAAGCTGATTTCTACAATATAACCTGAATGGTTTCTGATATTCAGCACTTGTCCGTTTTCAAAAATCAGATATTGTCCTTTGATGCCGATGAGTTTTTCTTCAAAGAAAGATGTTTTTTCCAAGTTGATGCTTTTCACTTTTTCGGGATATGCCGTGACGGGGTAGTGCAGACTGAGAACCTGATTGTCATCAATCCAATATCTCATTAAATCGGCAGGAAGCTGTTGCTTCAGAGTTTGTTTCACCTCTATAAGATTCTTGTCGGTTTGTTCTCCTTTCAGCATCTTTTGCCAAGATGTTTTGTCTGAAACATACTGTTTTAGAGCAACTTCTGCCATGCCGGCTAAATATCTGTTGGGCACTTCAAGAATGATTGTTGCTTTGTCGGCACCTTGGTCAATCCATCTGGTAGGCACTTGGTTTTTTCTAGTCACACCAACTTTGATATCGCTGGTTTTTGCCAAATAGACAACATGTTCTTGCAACTGCATTTGTTTTTCAAATGCCAAATCTCGGTCTTCAATATCCAAGTGTGCTGTGCTGAGTTCGGGTTTCATCACCCATTGTCCGACTTTAGGACTTTCAAAAAAACATTTCTTGCATAAGCCTTGGGCAAATATTTTTTCGTCGTTGCCACATTCCAAACATTGGTATCCTTTGAATTCAAAACCTATCTTTTTGTTAATCAAGTTGTTGGCTATGATAAAGTCACTCCCCATATCCAGATAATATTGAATAGGTTCGGAAAGTTCAGTAGACATTTTCGTCAAGACATTATTATATTTCATAAATAGTTATTATTTTAGGGATTTAAAGATACTAAAAAATGCCGATTAGCATCATCAATTCATTTGCTTCATGGTGGTTCAAAAAAAGATTATCTGATCTGAACCTGTTTGCACATAACCCTTTAGACACGCAACGGGAGCAATTTATTTTGTTGATTGACAGAGCGGTGAATACGGAATATGGAAAGAAATTTAATTTTGCTCGAATTCATACTTATGAAGATTTTCAGGAAAATGTTTCTTTGAGCACTTATAAAGATTTGTTTCCGTATATCGATAGAATGATGCGAGGAGAGTCTGATGTGCTTTGGCCCGGAAAAGCTCGTTGGTTTGCTAAATCCAGCGGAACAACATCTTCAAAAAGCAAATTTATTCCGGTAATGGAGGAGACCTTGGAATTCAACCATTTTCAGGGAGGAAAAGATGTGGTTACTTATTATTATAATAATTATCCCGATACGGAACTTTTAAAAGGAAAGATTTTGAAAGTGGGGGGGAGCAAAGAATTGCAAAAACTGAACGATATTTATATAGGAGATTTATCTGCCATCATGATTGATAATATGCCGTTTTGGGCAAATATCATTTCTTTTCCTGAAAAAAATACGGCTCTCATTGCCAATTGGGAAGAGAAAATAGACAGGATTATAGATGAGTCTTTGGATGTGAATATCACCGGAATGGCAGGAATTCCATCGTGGATTATGTTGCTGTTGAAGAGAGCTTTGGAAAAAACAGGAAAACAAAACATTTTTGAAATATGGCCGAATCTCGAAGCTTTTTTTCACGGAGGCGTCAGCTTTGTGCCCTATAGAGATGAGTTTAGCAAATTGCTGCCGAAAAAAGATTTTCATTATCAGGAAATCTATAATGCATCCGAAGGATTTTTTGCTTTGCAAGACAGGAAAGAATCAGATGAACTTCTGTTGATGCTAAATCACGGAATATTCTATGAATTTATCCCGATGGATCAATATGCCGGTGTGGATTCTCAAGAAATTCTAAGATTAAAAGACGTTGAAATCGGCAGGAACTATGCCTTGGTGATTTCTACTAATTCCGGATTGTGGCGTTATATTATAGGAGATACTGTTGAGTTCACTTCGACCAAACCTTATAGAATAAAAATTACGGGACGAACCAAACATTTTATCAACGTTTTTGGAGAGGAAGTGGTGATTGGAAATACAGACCAAGCCATTGAATTTGCCTCCAGAGAAACCCGGTCAAACGTACTGGAATATACGGTGGCGCCGATTTTTATGAGTGCCAGCCAAAAAGGCGGACACGAATGGATGATAGAATTTGATAAGGAACCCGACGATTTCGAACGATTTAAAGTCATTTTGGACCAACGCCTGAAAGAGCTCAATTCAGATTACGAGATCAAAAGATATCAGAATTTTACGCTGGATTTTCCAAGTATTCATCGGGCACGTAAAAATCTGTTTTATGATTGGCTGAAACAAAAAAATAAATTGGGCGGACAAAACAAAGTGCCGCGTTTGCTCAATTCCAGAACTTTTATGGAAGAATTGTTAGCGCTTAATGAATTTTGAACCATTTTGTTTTTAGAAAAGGTATATCAAAAATAGTTGAAACGCAAATTTCCGTAAGTTTCTGAAAAACATTCGTGGCGAGAAATCTAAACCAAAGTTTTACACACCCTTTAATAATTGCAAAATCAAGGTAGATAAAAATATGGCAATCATAATTAAATTAATCGATTCTGAAATGGCACACAATAGAAACATTTTTGTACAAGTTTTGTGCCTTCCTTATAAACACAAAGCTATCTTGACATTAGCCAGCCTTGATTATATTCTCACTATATCCGAAACGCCTGTCCTTTTTATGATTTCGCAACAGAGCAGGTTGTTTTTAACAAATAATTTAAAAAAAACATTCAGTTTGTATAAAAATTAGGTCTAAACAACAAAATGACTAAATTTTCATTAATTTGACTATCTTTGGGGTTTGAATCAAAGGCTTGTGGCGTTTCAAACCGCTACAAGCTATATACAATGATCTTATCAAAAAAATAAAACAAAATATAGAATTAATTAAATTTTGAAATTATGAAAAAAATAAATTTACTTTTCAGTATGCTAGTAGTTTTATTCACTATTAATGCAAACGCACAAATTGTTTATACAGATATTAATCCGGATGGCATGCCTTCTGGTGGCGGTTTTGATTTTAACGGTGATAACACCAACGAATTTTCTTTATCAACTTCTGATTACATCACTTATACATGGAGTTCAGGAGGAACTAATATTTGGGCAAACGGAACTTCTGGTAGCGGTTGGGATGTTCCCAAACCATTAACCCAAGGTACTACGATAGATGCGAATGGTAATTTTATTGGAGCCGGAGATGTTTCAATGAATGCTTGGGGACAAGGCTCTCCTTTTCCTTTAAATCAAGATAGCTACATGGGAGTCAGATTATCACTAAACGGGCAAATCCATTTCGGATGGATACGTGTAATGTGGGATGGTACAAATTTTATTTACAAAGACTTTGCTTATGAAAGTACAGCCAATACAGCAATAAATGCAGGCTCGAGCACATCGAGAATCAACAATTTTGATGTTGGTATGTTTAGGATTTACCCCAATCCTGCAAAAAACGCATTTACAATTGATAATAAAACAAATATTTCAAAAGTAAAAATAGTAGATTTATCCGGAAAGGAAGTAAAAGAGAGCACCGTTTCAAATGCAAACAACCAAACAATAGATATTTCTGACTTAAATGAAGGGGTCTATCTAATCAATTTGTATGAGAATAATAAAATAGTTGGGTATAAAAGATTGATAGTGCTGCATTAAATATTTTCACTACAATGAAAATATAAATATCATCGTAAAGCTGTAATATTTAAAAAATTGTTTCAAGAAACAATTGCAACACGGAATTTCTGTATAAATCTCTGTATAGATATGCAAGTTTCGTATAAGCACACAAGCAGTGTTTATGCTGTATAAAACCGCTGTCATCCAAGGTGTTGGAAGATGGCAACATTGGATTGTTTTTTTAATTGCTTTAGGGATTTTGCTGCGCTTTACTCAACTTTATGAACTAAGAACAAGGCACTTTAAACTTTTTCCTTATGTTTTATCAATCAACAACTCGGCAATATCCAAAACTTTGACTTCTTGCTCTTTGTTATAGTGTTTGATGCCATCTGTGATCATGGTATTACAAAAAGCGCAAGCCGTTGCAATGATCTTGGGTTGGGTTTCCAAAGCCTCTCGAGTTCTTTTGACAAAGATTTCCTCATCTTGCGGTTCGGCTTCTTTAAACATTTGTGCACCACCGGCACCACAACAAACAGAATTTTCTTTGTGGTTTTTCATTTCCTTAACATCAATTTCCAATTGCCGGAGCACTTGTCTGGGAGCTTCATATTGTCCGTTGCTGCGCCCTAGATAACAGGGGTCATGATAGGTGATGTTCATGCCTTGATAGGCGCCGCCTTCCACTTTTAATTTTCCTTCATCCAGCAGAGATTGTAAGAGTTCGGTGTGGTGATAGACCTCATATTTCCCGCCTAAGTCAGGATATTCGTTTTTAAAAGTATTGTAACAATGCGGGCAAGTGGTTACAATTTTTTTGACATTATAAGCATTCATCACTTCGATATTGCTCATTGCTTGCATCTGAAACAGGAATTCATTTCCGGCTCTTTTGGCAGGATCGCCGGTGCAGCTTTCTTCTGTGCCCAAAACGGCAAAATCAACATTAGCTTTATTGAGCAATTTTGTGAATGCTCGTGTAATTTTTTTAGCTCTGTCGTCAAAACTTCCGGCACAACCTACCCAGAATAAGATTTCAGGTTCTTTTCCTTCGGCTGCCAATTCTGCCATGGTTCTTATTTTGATTGTTTCTGACATAATGTTTTGCTTTTAGTTTACTTGCCTGTGTGTATGATTGATTTTTATCAAATTCTGTATTTTTCGCCGGTTCTTAATTTCCGATTCTTTTTTCTTAATCTTCTTTTGCCCAGTTCAGCCTGTCCATTTGGCTGTATTGCCAAGGTGCGCCGTTATTTTCAATATTGGTAAACATCATATTCAACTCGGAAGGAGCAGCAGATTCTTCCATGACAAGATATCTTCTCACTTCCAAAATAATATCCATTGGCGCATTTTCAACGGGACATTCTTCTACACAGGCATTGCAAGTGGTGCAAGCCCAGAGTTCTTCTTTTGACATATAGTCCAGTAAAGATTTTCCGTCGTCTATAAATTCACCGTTTTTATCGATATTTTTACTAACTTCTTCCATGCGGTCTCTCACATCCATCATCACTTTTCTGGGAGATAATTTTTTTCCGGTCTGGTTTGCCGGACAGACATCCGTACATCGTCCGCATTCTGTACAAGTGTAGGCATTGAGCAGGTTAATCCATCCCAAGTCAAAAATATCTTTTGCTCCGAATCGTTCCGGTTCACCGGCATCTTCTGCAGGGGCAGCATAGGGGTCTGCATTGGGATCCATCATCAGAGCTACTTCTTTTTTCACGCTTTCAAGATTGTCTAATTTGCCGAGTGGTGGCAATTTTGCATAGAAAGTATTGGGAAAAGCAAGAAGAATATGAAAATGCTTGGAAAAGTATAAATAGTTTAAAAATATCAATATCCCGATGATATGAAACCACCAAGTACCTCTTTCGATAAGTTCCAGACTGTGGGATGCATCAGGCAGTAGGTTCATCAAATGTTTGCTCACGGGAAACGCTCCCACAACGCCTTGTTCAAAATGATAGTGTCCGAATTTGAGCAATTGCAGTTTGTGGTCTGCAGCATTCATCAACAAGAAAGCAGACATCAATACCATTTCAAAATATAGAATAAAATTCGCATCTTTTTTAGGCCAAGCTGTCATTTCGGGATTTTGGAATCGGGATAATTTCAAAATATTTCTACGTATCCAAAAAATGATAACGGCAAGGATGACCAAGCCGGCAAGAATCTCAAAAAAACCAATCAGAAAGCTATATAGTTTTCCCAGTGGTGCAAACACACGGTGTGTGCCGAAAATGCCGTCTATGATAATCTCAATAACCTCGACATTGATGATGATAAAACCCAGATAGGCAAAAAGGTGAAGTAGTGCGGGAACAGGTCGTTTAAACATTTTCTTCTGCCCCAGCGCTTTCAAAGACATATTTTTCCAACGCGCATTTTTTCTGTTGTTGCGGTTTGAATCTTTGCCGAGTTTGATGTTGCGAATTGTTTTTCTGATATTGAAAACAAAATATCCGATTCCAATTCCCAGGATAATGATAAACAGAATATTATCTATATATGTCATAGCCGAGCGCTTATTTGTTATTCTTTTCTTCTTTCTTTTTCTTGTCTTTTCTGCCGAATACGGAAAAGTGAACATATTTTTTGGGATGTTCACGCAAATCGTTTAGCAACAATTCCAATTCTTTACTGCTTTTTTCAAGGTTGTTATACAATTTCTTGTCGTTCATCAATTTGGCAAGACTTCCGTCTCCCTTGTTGATTTTGTCCAGACTCGTATTGAGCTTTACAATGGTTTGATTTAATTCTTGAGCAATTTTATTAAATCTTATTTGTTTCAGCGAATCGCTTAAGTTTACAAAATTTTCGGACAACTTATCTACATTTTTAAGTGTATTGTCAAAATGAGATTGGTTGCTTTGCAACATCTTGTCTAATTTTGCAGATGTATTTTTAAAATTGTGCATGACCACGGCCAAATCTGCCATGGTTCTGTTGAGATGTTTTTGGGTCTCGGGATTCAAAACTTTGTTCAGAGCATTGACCAAGGAATCAGAGGAGCTCAGAAGATGTTCCAATTTATCTTGTAGGGGAGTGACTTTATCGTTCACTAAATCGAATAGTCCGGGAGTAGTATAGCTGACAAGCGTATCTCCATTTTTTGCCACTTCTCCGTTGGCTGCGGGAACAATGGCAATGCTTTTTCCACCCATAAGATTTCCGCCATAGACTTTCACCTGACTGTTTTTAGAAAATTTAATGTCTTGGTCTATGTTGATTTCCATCACTGTTCTTGAAATTCCGTTTTTAAATTTTAAATCGTTAACGGTTCCAATCTGAATGCCTTTGAGCATTACGGGAGAGGATTTGATAACTCCTTCAACATTGTCAAATTCAGCATAATAAGTGTTATAACTGTGCAATAAATCCTTTCCTTTCAGGTAGTTGATTCCCCAAATGGAAAACACCAGAGCGGCAATTACTATAAGTGCGGTTTTATATTCTCTTTTGATACTCATGAATTCCTAGCAATATTAGATAATTTCCATCACGTAAAAATTGACGGAAATTAGTTTTTTTTATTTTATTTCTACAAAGATACTCTTTTTCCGTTTTTAAAAGCAACAACGAAAGCGGCTTGAAATGATTTTTCTTTAGCCAATTGCTGAATTTTCCTGATTTCTTCGAGGTTTGTGGTTTTTCCGGTGTAGTATTTATACCACTTGCCAACTTTAGACATAGACAAATTTTTGAGTCCGTTGAAATTGGCGGAGGTTAATGGAATTTTTTTGATAGTGGCTGCAAGTTGCACTTTATAAATGGTTTGATTGTCAATTTTTTCTTTAGGAACAACGGGTTTGAGTTTTTTAATATCATCAGTTGTTGCCGTGTTGAAATTAATATATTTTTTATAGGAGACAACCGCATTTGCAATGGATTGTGCAATTTTATTTTGACCGGTTTTTGAATTGAGAAATTTTTCCTCTTTCGGGTTGCTGAGAAAGCCTATCTCTGTCAGCACGCTTGGCATATAAGTAAGTCTAAGCACGGCAAAGCCCGCTTGTTGTACGCTTCTATCTTTGATGCTGCCAATTTTCTTTCGATATTCTTGTTGAATCAAAGATGCCAACATGATGCTTTGATCCAGGAATTCTTCTTGCATCAAGGTCAGCCCTATAAAACTTTCAGGATGATTCGGGTCAAATCCTTCATAATGAAGTTTATTGTCTTTTTCCAGTTTAATCACAGAGTTTTCTCGTTTGGCAACTTCCAGATTATCTTTGTTTCGGTGGATTCCCAACACAAAAGTTTCAGAACCGTTTGCTCTGAAATTTTTGTTGGCGTTGCAATGTATGGAAATAAAAAGATCTGCTTTTTTCTTATTGGCAATAGAAGCTCTTTCGTGCAATTCCAAAAAAATATCTCTGTTTCTGGTGAGAATGGGGTTGATATCAGGATGTGTTTTTAATTTTTGGGCTACAAGCTTGGCAACCGCCAATGCAATATCTTTTTCTTTTTTCTTCATTTTGCCTGTTCCACCTGTTCCGGTGTCTTTTCCTCCGTGCCCCGCGTCAATAACAACCTTAAATTTTTTGGTTTGTGCATAACCCGCAAGGCTAAAGTTTAGCATAATTATTGCTATGAAAAAGGAGTGAATAACAGGTTTATTTATTTTTAGCATGTGATAATGATAATTTAATTATTTTTGGCTTAAATGTTTCAGTGACTCAATATACAAAATTAATATAAGCAAATTGTTTACCAAAATATCTTTTTCGATTTTCATTTTTTTGTGCATTATGCCTGTTGCTATTGTTTTTGCACAGGTTGAAGGAGATAGTACTCTTGTGAAAAAAAATAAAACAATTGGTTCTCCCCTTGATAATCCTGATTTCAAGATTAACAGAGCGGCGTTCTTAAAAAACAGAATTGCAGACAAAGACACGATTGGCATGAAGCCTGTCGATTCATTGATGTCAAAAAATGACAGTATTAACAAAAGTTCTTTGAAAGATAATTTATATCACTATGCCGAAGATTATACGGAGATTAACGAAAGAAAAAAATTCATAAAACTATACAACAAGGCGCATATCAAGTATGAGGACATAGATTTGAGTGCAGGAGTGATTTATGTGGATTATGATAAAAATGAAGTCTATGCCGGAAGAATACCGGACTCTCTGGGAAAACTCAGTCAAAGACCTGTTTTTGCACAAGGAGCAACAAAAACAGAGAATGATTCTATCAGATTTAATTTTAAGACCAAAAAAGCTTTGGTTTGGAATACCTACACCAAGGAAGGAGAAATCAGCTTGTTGAGTGAGGTTACAAAAAAGTATAATGACAGCGTGTTGTTTGTAAAAAATGTGAAGTTCACCACTTCTGAAGACAGAGAACATCCGGAATATTATATCAAAGCTTCCAAGGGAAAAATTGTGCCGAACAAAAAAATTGTTGTGGGATTCAGTCAGATGTGGGTTGAAGATGTGCCCACGCCTTTGTTCATTCCTTTTGCCTTTTTTCCGCTGACCAAAGAGAGAGCATCGGGTTTTATCATGCCCACTTGGAGTGAAAACTCTCAAGGATTCTATTTGCAAAACGGAGGTTTTTATTGGGCAATGAGCGAATATGCCGATCTCACGGCAACAGCCGATATTTTCACCAACGGAAGCTACGGGTTGAGACTTTCTTCGAGATATAAAAAAAGATATAGTTTTTCAGGAGGTTTGTCTTTTGCCTATGAAAAAAGAATCACATCGGAACCCGGAATTGAAGGCTATGAAAAAAAGACCCGTTGGAATATCAGGTGGAACCATTCCAAAGACAGTAAGAGCAATCCTTTTTCAACTTTTTCCGCTCGTGTGAACATTGGAAGCAGTAGGTTTTATCGAGATTCATACAATTACAACGTCATTAGCGATCCCAGGACTACGCAGAGCAACCAATTGAGCTCGTCAATTACTTATAACAGAAATTTCACATCGATTCCTGCGAGTTTGACTTTGAGTTTGGGACATAATCAAAATGTGAACACACAAAAAATCAGTTTAACATTGCCGCAGCTCAGTTTCAACTTGAGAAAAATTTATCCTTTTGCCGGCAAGGGAGCAAAGAAAAATGCTTTGCAGAAAATCAATTTTAATTATCAATTGAACGGAAGAAATTTCATCAACACGACAGACAGTCTGTTTTTACGAAAACAAATGTGGGATGACGTTCAGATGGGAATGCAGCATAGGATTCCCGTTTCAACAGACATGAAACTGTTCAAATTCTTCAACCTGAATCCCGGTGCAACCTATGAAGAAGTGTGGGTGATGCAATATGTTGATAAATCTTGGGATGCCACTGCAAACAACGGAGAAGGAAAAGAAATCATTGAAAAACGTCAAGGTTTCAAATCATACAGGAATCTGAATCTTTCCATGAATTTATCCACTTCGATATACGGAACTTATCTTTTCAAAGAAGATGCAAAGGTCCAAGCAATCAGACATGTGATGAGACCATCAATCGGTTTTTCATACAAACCGAAGTTTGACCAATTTATCAAAACTTATCAAAAAGGTTCAAATGATATTGTTGAGTATACCAATTTTGACGGCGGGGCATTCGGCAGACCTGATTTGCATGAAAACAATACGTTAAATTTTGGTTTGAGCAACAGTCTTGAAGCTAAAGTGAAAGATAAAGACGGGAAAACGAAAAAAATTAAACTATTAAATAGCCTGAATTTGAGTAGTGGCTATAATTTTTTAAAAGATTCTTTGAAATTGGCGCCAATCAGCATCAATGCATCCTCTCAGATTTTCAAGGGAATGACCATTAATATGTCTTCAATTTTTGACCCTTATCAATTGGATGATAAAGGAAAACAAATCGATGTTTTTGCCATTTCTTCGGGGGGAGGTTTGGGGAGGTTTACGGGATTTCGTCTCACCACCGGATATAATTTCAGCAATGATACTTTTAAAAAGAAAAAAACAACAAAACGAAGCGGAGGAAATGCAAATCGAAAACAGGATATTGATAAAATGAAAAAATCAAAAGACTTGGCAACGCAAGAAGCCTATAGCAATCCTATTCGATGGTCGTTGAATATGAACTATAGTTTCAATTATATCAATCCGGTTTATTTGATTGGTGACAGAAAAGATGATAATACAACAAACTCTTTAAGTTTTAGCGGAAATGTAAAACTTACACCCAATTGGAATGTCCGAGTAACCAGTTCGTGGGATTTCAAGAAAAACGGTTTTGGATATACCACTTTGGGTTTTACCAGAGAACTCAAGAGTTGGGTGATGCGTTTCACTTGGATTCCTATCAAACCACGAGATTCATGGCATTTCTATATCGGCATAAAATCGTCTATTTTAAGCGATATCAAATATGACAAACATAAAGAACCTTTTAGTAAGTTTTTCT
>CAZAXU010000001.1:34404-101042 GCA_964489245.1 uncultured Flavobacteriaceae bacterium | reverse complement strand
GATTGGATAAATGAAAAAATAGCTTTCTTTGAAGAACACGGGCATTCATAAAAAATCCAAAGCAAAATCAATTGTTCTTTGCTCCTTGGTCAATCCATTTTTTGATAAGTTCAATCTGCGCTGAAGAAAGGCTTGAACCCAATGGCATATTTGAACCGTAAATATTTGAACCGTCAATTTTTTTATATAAAACCGAATGTTCTGCATCTCCTACCACAACTCTAATCGAAGGAGCATAAGCACTGGCAGCTACACCAACCAAATCGCCGTATGCATTGGATGCAGTCAAATTCAGACTGCCGTCATTGGGGTGACATGCCACACAAGATTGATTAAAAATCGGCTGAATATCTGCAGAAAATCTTACTTCAACCGTATTATCTTGCGGCTCAATCGGTCCTTGATCTTTTTTACAAGCAACAAAACTCAGGAATAAAAATAATATCATCAATTTTTTCATATGTTTATTTTATTTAATTGTAAATCAATTTATTATGTTTTGCTTTATTATCGTGTTTGTCATGATTTTTATACACAAATTCACGAATTTAGACAAAACTACAACGAGATTTTAAACTTTTTACTTTGAACTCATAGCCAGTTGAGCGTTTTTTGGTTAATATTTTTATTCATTCATCGATAACCAAATTAAAAATATCGTTTAAGATTAAAACCCAGAATAAATTTTCCTTTTGAATAATCTTGAACGGGTTCCGTAAAAACTTTCTGTTCCAAAATACGATTGGAATTTGTAATCGTGATTTGAAAAACATGTGAACCGCTACTGGCAATTTCATATGCCAAAGAAATCGGTATGATTTTATGATATGTATCCGGAGCAATTTCCAAATCTATTGCACTGACCAAACCTGTTTTATATCTCAGACTAACCGGAAAAGCAAAAATATAGTTCCTCTCATTTGTGGGAGCCAAGTTTCTCCAAATCAACACACTTGCTATTTGAAACGAAAATCGATCGGAAAATTTTCTCGAAACAATAAATTGAGAATTATAAATCACTCTGTGTGGTAACTGATATTTAAATTTTCTTCCGTCTGAAAATGTTGTTCCTTTTGGATAGTGTATTTTTTTCTCTGTTGAAAGCGCCACATTTCCATAGAATACCAAACTTACAGGTTTTTTATTATCCTTGGTCTGCTGAAAAATCAAATATTTTCCCCCAAAATCATAATATTTTCCATAACGAGTCCGCCCAAGTTCCAAATATATTTTTTCATTAACGGGAATTTCAAAAGCAAAACGCATATTTGCAGATAAATCCAAACCCATAAAGTTTCTGAAAAATTCTTCGTCAAATTGGGTGACACCAAACCTATGTTGGATGGTCAAACCAAACCCCTTAGGCTGTATGATATGTGTAGTTTGAGCATTGACCAATTGCGTAAATGGAAAAGCATCTACTCCATTATTCGTATATTTCTTTGCTTTACTGTTTTGTTTTGTCCCCTCACTCGGAATGCTTGGTTCTGAAATCACTTTTTCATCCTGTTTCTTTTTTTCTATTGTCTCCGGCTCCTTTCCCAAAGTTCTGAGATAAGCAACCAAACTCCAACGTTGTTCCTCTGATAAAATATTCTTATAACTTGCCATTATACCTCTTCCCTCAGAAAGTTTCCAATAAACGCTCCCTTCTGTTTGTTTTTGAAAAATTGCCGTAGTAAAATCTGTAGGTTTAGGATTTAGAGCCGCAGCCGCAACAGTATCGCCGGCACCCTTTGCTCCATGACAACTCACACATAAATTTTTATAGATTTTTCTTCCGGATTCAACAATACCCGGCCTGTCGGAAAAAGGATTTTCCATCACCTCTGCTTGCTTCGGAATTTGCCATGGTTCTTGTGCATGAGAAAGACCAAAAAACAGAACAAATAATAAAAGGAGTTGTTTTCTCATCATATAAAATTCTTATAGATTTTTGTCGTAACAAAAATCGTTTTATTATTTTGCTAAAATAAAAATTTTATCTATATTTGCAGGCTCTTAATTAAGAATTTATAAATCGACAAAATATGTATGCAATTGTAGAAATAGCAGGGCAACAATTTAAAGTGAAAAAAGACCAAAAAGTGTTTGTTCACCGTTTGTCTTCTGAAGAAGGTGCTAAAGTCAATTTTGACAAAGTACTGCTTTTAGACAACAAAGGACAAGTGACTATTGGCGCCCCGGTTATAGAAGGAGCAGCTGTAGCAGCTAAAATCCTTCGTCATCTCAAAGGTGACAAAGTTATCGTTTTTAAGAAAAAACGCAGAAAAGGTTATAAAAAGAAAAACGGTCATCGTCAATACTTGACCGAAATTCTTGTTGAAAATGTTGTTGCATCGGGTTTCAAATCTGACAAAAAGAAAGAAAGCAAGCCAAAAACGGCAACTCCGAAGAAAGCGGCTCCGAAGAAAGAAACAGCAAAAAAAGTGGCAGCGCCAACAAAACTTGCTGATGTGAAAGAAGAAAAGAAAACAACTAAAAAAGTTGTGGCCAAAAAACCGGCAACAGCCAAAAAAACTGTAGCAAAAAAAGCGGCTAAAGCAGACGACTTGAAAAAAATTGAAGGTGTTGGACCAAAAATTGCTTCAATTCTCAGCGAAACCGGATATGAGACTTTTGCCAAATTGGCTAAAGCTGATCCTGAAAAAATCAGAGAAATCTTATTGGAAAAAGGCGGAAAACGCTATGGTATGCACAATCCTGAAACATGGCCAAAACAAGCAGAATTGGCAGCAGCAGGAAAATGGGATGAATTGAAAAAATGGCAAGACGAACTCGATGGAGGTCGCTCTTAATATTTTTATTATTTTTGTAAACAATAAAATTATATAACTATGGCTCATAAGAAAGGTGTAGGTAGTTCAAAGAACGGTAGAGAATCCGAAAGTAAACGACTCGGTGTGAAAATATTTGGCGGACAAAAAGCAATCGCCGGAAACATCATCGTCAGACAAAGAGGAACAAAACATCACCCCGGAGAAAATACCTTCATGGGTAAAGATCACACAATTCACGCTGCAATTGACGGCGTTGTAAGATTTGAAAAGAAAAGAAACGGAAAATCATTTATCTCGATTGTTCCGGTGACAGAAGCTTAATTACAAGGTTTTAAAATTATAATAAAAAGAGTTTGCAAGCGTGCAAGCTCTTTTTTTGATATTAATGTGTTATCAATTGTTTTCTCAATAAATAAATTATAAATTTGTCTAATTTCATATTTTATATCTGATGAATCTTTGGTCAAAACTTGCCGGCATTATTCTAAGAAACAAAATCATATTCATCTTTTTGATTTTAGGAACCACCACATTCTTTGTTTTTCAATGGAAATATGTCAAAGTATCCTACTCCCAAAACAGCATTCTCCCCAAAGAGAATCCTTATGTTATAGAATATAACCAATTCAAAAATCGTTTTGGAAACGATAACAATATGGTTCTAATCGGCGTGAAAGATTCATCTCTTTTCACGGCAAAAAAAATCAATGCTTGGAATCAACTGGCAAAAAAAATCAAAGATTTTCCCCAAATTGCGCAAGTAGTATCAATTGAAAATCTAAAAGTCTTACAAAAAGACACCCTCAATCAAAAATTTGCACTGGCTGAATTTCACCAAGGAACAATCAAATCTGATCAAGAGGCTTTCTTGCTCAAAAAAAGGCTCTTTGACTCTTTACCTTTTTATGAAAACATCGTTTACAATAAAAAATCAGGTGCTGTGCAAACTGTCTTTTCTCTTAAAAAAGATATTGTAAACACCAAAAAACGTGTTGATTTTATCGTAAATCAAATTAAACCCTTGGTTGATAATTTTTCTAAAGAGCAAAATTTAGATGTTCACACTTCAGGTTTGTTATATATCAAATCTCTTGATGCCGTGACCTTAAAAAATGAAATTCCTTTGTTTCTCGGTCTTACGTTGCTGGTCACAGGACTCATTATCCTATTTTTTTTCAGAACCGGCTCTCCGTTGATTCTTTCTTTTCTTATCGTGGGCATCGGTGTGATGTGGACTTTTGGCATTATGGGAACACTCAGGTATCA
Source organism: uncultured Flavobacteriaceae bacterium (assembly GCA_964489245.1). Taxonomy (GTDB): domain Bacteria; phylum Bacteroidota; class Bacteroidia; order Flavobacteriales; family Flavobacteriaceae; genus CAZAXU01. The sequence continues at coordinate 96,996 of CAZAXU010000001.1, read as the reverse complement.
AATCAGTATTCTCACGGCAATTATTCCCCCTTTAGTCATCATCATTGGAGTGCCAAATGCTGTTTTTCTCATCAATAAATATCAGCAAGAGATTCAAAAACACGGCAATCAGGCGCGCTCATTGCAAAGAGTTATCAGCAAAACGGGAAACGCCATTCTGATGACTAATCTGACAACTGCCATCGGATTCGGTACATTTGTCATCGTCAACAACAGACTGCTGAGAGAATTCGGAATCGTGGCATCTCTATCTATTTTTTCCATCTTTATTCTTTCTATTCTTTTAATTCCCATTGTGTACAGCTACAGAAAAATTCCTAAGGAAAAACACTTGAAACATCTGAATAAAACATGGATCAATAAATTTATCGATAAGCTCATCAAAATCATCCGTAAAAATCAAAAACAAATTTTTGGAGTCTCCGTTTTGCTGATTATAATAAGCATGATAGGAATTTTCAAAATCGAAGTTTCCGGCAGTATTTTATCCGACCTTCCAAAAAATACGGTTTTCTATAAGGATATTAAGTTTTTTGAAAAAGAGTTTGGAGGCATACTCCCTTTAGAATTTGTCATTGACACCAAAAGAAAAAAAGGCGCTTATAAACTAAGCACTCTTAAAAGAATGGAAAAACTACGGGAAAATATCGAAGATATTCCTGAACTGTCTAAACCCATTTCATTGGTTGAACTATCAAAATATGCCAAGCAAGCTTTTTATAAAAATAATCCGAAATATTATCAACTTCCGTCAACACACGAAAAGAATTTTATTTTGCCTTTCATTAAAAATTCCGATGCAAATGGAAATCTACTGAAAAGCTATACAGACTCCACTAGACAATATCTGCGACTAACCACTTTTATGAAAGATATTGAAACCGACGACATGGAAAAAGTTGAACAATATCTGGAAATGAAAAAAGACAAGATTTTTCCAAAAGACAAGTTCAATGTCATGATGACCGGAAAAGCACGGCTGTTTCTAAAAGGCACACACTATCTGATTAACAATCTGGCATGGTCTCTCGGTTTGGCTATTCTTCTGATTGCCATATTCATCTCTTGGATGTTTGGATGGTCATGGAAAATGAGTGTTATTGCGCTGATTCCCAACCTTTTGCCGCTTTTAATAACCGCCGGACTAATGGGTTTTCTGGGCATCCCCCTGAAACCTTCAACCATTTTGATTTTTAGTATTGCCTATGGAATTTCAGTAGATGACACCATTCACTATCTGGCAAAACTCCGACAAGAACTACAACACAACCAATGGCATATCAAACGTTCTGTGTATAAAGCCTTGAAAGAAACCGGAATCAGTATGTTCTATACATCCGTGATTCTATTTGCAGGATTTCTCACTTTTCTGATGTCCAGCTATGGTGGCACAAAAGCACTCGGCGGTTTGATTTCTTTCACGCTATTGGTTGCCATGTTTTCCAATTTATTATTATTGCCCGCATTGGTATTGTTTGTGGATGATTATTTCAAAAACAAAAAAACTTTCAAAAAACCCGAAATAGAAATTTTTCCTGAAGACTCAAACGATGAATTATGAATGAATTCCAATTATATTTCGAACTGGGACTGGAACATATTCTGAACATAGGCGCCATGGATCATATCCTATTTCTATTGGCGCTAGTGCTGATTTTCAGTCTGAAAGAATGGAAAAAACTGTTTTGGTTGGTCTCTCTCTTTACACTTGCCCACACAAGCAGCCTGTTATTATCTGTCTATGGAGTACTGGAACTAAACGAAAATTTGATTGAAAAAACCATTTTAATCACCATATTAATCACCGCCCTGTCAAATATCCTGATTAAAAACCAAAAAATTTTACATCAAACACATTTTTATTTTTCTTTTTTCTTCGGACTGGTTCACGGCTTAGGATTTGCCAAAGATTTTAAAATGATTATTGTCGGACAACATCACAAGCTCATGCCCCTACTAGAGTTTGCTTTGGGAATTGAAATTGCACAAATCATATTAGGAATAGGAATATTGTCACTAAGCCTAATCGTTGTTAAGCTCTTGAAAGTCACGCAAAAAGAATTCATCTCAATCCTATCGGCTATGGTTGTTGGATATGTGCTTTCCATGCTCTAAAGAACATGAAACATAGACAAGAGCAACATTAAAATCATCATAATTGCCATTGCTCCCATAATATATAAAACTGCATCGCTTCCTTTCATGTGCTTATTATTTTTATGTTTTGTAATGTTGAGTGATGAAGCTCCCTTCATTATATCGAGATGTCTTTCTTCTTTTTCCTTACACATGCCGAATTATGATTTAAGAAATTTTTTTGTCACGAGTGCACAAATTTAAAAGCAAGATTTACTTCTAAAATCTGCAATCGTTAATCTGTAATCATTTCTCTCCCCCCAACTTTATAAACTTTTTACTTTAAACTCATTCCTGCTTTTATGTGCTTATTATTTTCTTCATGATTGCTTGATACCAATCAGTTCCAAGCCTGAAATATTTTTCCTCCATGGCAAAAAAACCGTTTTTTTTCAAGATATGGTCTTGCCTTCTGGTGAGATTACAACCGTCTGCAATCGGTTTCCAAATCGGGTTGACCAATTTTTGCAATTTTCCGTATGCTGTTCCGGAGGAATGAATATGCTCCAAAACCAACAGTCTTCCGTCATCTTTCAAAAGCTTGTGATATATTTTTGCCGCTTCTTGTGCATCATCCACCGTACAAAGAACCAACATGGATATCACATAATCAAACTTCTCGGGCATTTCTGCAATATTCTCAACCGACTCTATTCCTGTGTTGTATACTTTGATATTTTTTTTTGCTCTCTTTAATGCCCTTTGATACATCGGCACGGAAGGTTCTATGGCATAAACCTTTGCTCTTTCAGAGTAGAAATCAAAATTTACGCCTGTTCCGGCGCCCACTTCCAGAACATCACCTTGAATATTTTGCAACATCTCACGCCTAGACTTTATCAAACTTTTTTCCAATGATTTCATAAAAGGATCATAGAAAAATGCCATAATTTTCTGATAGTGCCGTCTAAACATTTTTCAAATTTTTTGCTTTAAAATCAGCGATAGACTCCTGGAGAGCTTTTTGAATATTTTTTTTGTCTGTGGAATATTTCGGAAACTGATTGGCTTTCTCGGGAAATTGTTCCATAAAAAGTGTTTGAGAAGGAAAAGCAAATTCAACACCAAGATTTTTTGCCAAATTTAATATGCCCAGATGGAGAATATGTCTGCCGTGCATTTCTTCGGCATAATCATGTGTCATGAAATATACATTCACCAATATCTGTAGTGAAAAATCACCATAATCAATAAACTCCACATTATACGGCACAGAATTATAGACCGTAAAATTAGAATAGTTTCTGGTTGTAGGGTGTTCTTCTATGATTTTTTTTACACCTTCCACAAAAGCTTCTATCAACTCAGGAGGTGTATCATATCTGATGCCCAGAACCGTTTTATATCTTCTATAAATTCTCTTTCCTTTATTGTTTATAGCAATTTCTGATAACTTGCTGTTCGGAATTTTATAAACAGATGTATCCGGAGACCTGATAATTGATGATCTGAAACCCACTTCTTCAACATTTCCTTCAATGTTATCCACCACAATCCAATCTCCGATTTTAAAAGGTTTATCTACAAAAATCATTAAAGTACCTATTAAATTTCTCACCGTATCTTGTGATGCTAAACCGATGGCTAAACCACCAATCGAAGCACCGGCAATTAAAGCTTTCGGATCTGCCCCTAAATAAATGGAAATCTTAAAAATACCAATAATGATAATGATTCCTTTGAGCACATTTTTTATGATAGGAACCAGTTGATCGTCTAGTGTATTCACGGTTTTTTGCGCACGATGCTTGAACAGTGCCACAAACACATCTACAAATCTGAGAAATACAAAAATCCAAAATACAATTTTTGCAAAATATAATGAAGACATTGTCCAATTGCTCAGCTTTTGTTCCAAAAGCAGGTATGGAATCATCATTTCCATCACATAAATTCCAAAGATATAAGACAACGGATGCGCAAATTGTTTGAGCCGTTCATTTAAATTTTTGATTTTGGATGAAATAAATCTTTTCTTAACCAATTTGAAAATGAAAAACAGCAGTTTTTTGAAAAAAACATGCAGAAAATAGGTCAACAGAATAATTAAAACCAAACCTATCCATTGCCAAAGCATCAATCCCAAATAGCTTGCTTTGAAATAAGATGGCACATATTTATCGATTAAATCAGCGCCAAAAGGATAAATAGACTCGTATAAATAATCTATTTTTTGAATTGTTTCTTTGGAATAATACCATTTATCTCCATACTTTTCCAAATAGACTTCAGGCAATCTATACGGAAATGGTTTGTAGGCATATTTTGGAATCGGATAATTCAGTGAGTCTATAAAATTTGCATCATTGGGAATTCCCGTAAAATCGATTAGCAATCCTTTTCCTTCAAAAATTTGCTTAAGTCTGATTGCTTTTTTTTGTGCTTGCTCTCCGGATATTCCATAGATTGTACGGGCGGAAATTTCAGGATGATAATTGTTTCTTTTTAGATTTTCAAAATGGGTATATATTGCTGATCTGGGCGTGCTTAAATCAGTCATTTGCCCCATCATCTCGATGGAAAAACCAATAAATACGATAAAAATCAGTTTAAATTTTTGCATAACCTGCTTGGTGTTCTTAAGGTTTATAAAAAAATCAATAGTCTCCTTCCGCTTGCTTTCCATCGGCAATGGCTTTTGCAGAGGAAGTGCCAATTCTTGTCACACCCAAATCAATCATGTCAACAGCTTCTTGATAATTTCTCACGCCTCCGGCAGCTTTGACAGGCAAAGGAGATGCATTTTTCACCATAATCTTGATACTTTCCGGTGTTGCACCATTGGGTTTGCCTCCTTCTGTTTTATAAAAGCCCGTTGATGATTTGACAAATACTTTTTTGGCCTCATTAATCCCAATGGTCTGAATCACAATATCTCGAATAAGTTGGGTGAGCCCGGCAATTTCATCCGGAGTTAAAGCTGCCACTTCAATAATCCATTTGGCAATTTTTCCATTCTTCACGGCTAGTAAACTTCCTTCAAAAACTTCTTTTTTAACCAAATTGTGTTCTCCTTTCTTATATAATTCATAATTGACCACATAGTCCAATTCATCTACTCCATCGTTAACGGCTTGTTGCGCTTCGGCCAATTTCAAAGTATAAGGCAAAGTGCCTTCGTGAAAACCAATGACCGTTCCCACTTTCACATCAGCATGTGCTGCATCAATCATTTCTCGCGCCATTTTGACATAATTCGGTCTAATCATTACCAAATAAAATCCTTCATCAATGGCTTCTCTTATAATTTCTTTGACCTTTTCAGTTGTTTTGTCTTCTGAAATTCCGGCTTGTTCCGGTTTTTTCAAATAAGTGCTGTCTAAATATTTTTTGATATCCATGTCTATGTTTTTACACAAGAAAGCCGAGTAATTTTTAGATTACTCGGCTTATTGATATTTTTTTTAATTTTATTCTTCTACTTTGAAAATAATAGGTAAAGTGAAAGTGACCTTCACCGGCATATTTCTCTGTTTTCCGGGTTTCATTCTCGGCAACATTCCAATAACACGCTTGGCTTCTTTCTGCAATTCTTTATATTTTGAACGTGCTCTGATATTTATAATCCTTCCGTCTTTCCCTATGGTAAAAACTGTTAGAATTTTCACTTTCTCTCCGGATAATCCCAAATCACTGGCTATTCCCGTATTGAATTTTCTGCCGACAAATTTATTGATTTTGGCATTCATACAATCTTTAAGCGCCTTTCCTTTCTTGCTTTCACAGCCCGGATAGATTGGCGGATTTTGGATGAATTGGAATGGAACCTCTACATCGGTTTCTTCAGGCTCATCGTCCACATTGATATCTTCAACATCCTTGATTTCTTCTTTATCATCCGTTTCTGAAGATTGAACAATATCCTCCTTCACATCTTCCTCATCCTTCACAACTTCAATTTCCTCTGGAGGAGCTGCTTGAACAGGCGGTGGCGGAAGCTTAATATCTTCTATTTTTACTTCCAAAGTTTCGTCTTCATCATCTCCTGATAGATTCAGCTCGCCAATGTCTATTTTATCCTCATAGGTTTTCAATTCAATGACTCGCCAAGAAAGAAACAACATAGCTACCAATCCAAATAAGATAAACGTAGAACTATAATTATTTAAATCTGCTTTCGGTGATTTTTTCGGTTCCATACTTACATAATTTTTTACTCCGCTAATATATGAATTATTTTAATTTGACGATAATTATTTTTACAATTCAAAACTATTCAATAATATCAATAATTATGCCTAATTCATTTCATATTGTTGGTTTGTAACGAGATTTTCGTATCGATTTTATAAAATTTACGGAATGTGTAAATACTTGTGTGTTTGCAAAGAAATTTTCCACTTCGGGTTTTTTTCTACATACGATATAATCTGCGGTATAATTGTTTCTCTTTGGCTCCACTCAGGCTGCAGAAACAACTCACAATCCGGGCTTACTTTCAAAGATTCTTTTTCGGCAAAATCAAAATCCGTATGGTTAAAAACTATTATTTTCAGTTCGTCTGCTCTTGTATAAATTGTTTCAAGAGGATTTTCATGTTTCTTGGAAGAAAGACAAATCCAATCAAATCGACCTGTTAGATTCGCTGTTCCCGAAGTTTCCAAATGAATTGTTTTTCCCATTCTATGCAGAGATTCCGTCAAATAATTCAAATCATACAATAAAGGTTCTCCTCCTGTAATCACAATGGTTTTAATGTGGCTTGGAATTTTCTCCAAAACATGGTCCACATCGGTTAGAGGATGCAGGTTCGGATTCCAACTCTCTTTCACATCACACCAATGACAACCCACATCACAACCGCCAATTCTAATGAAGTATGAAGCAACTCCCGTATGCCTGCCCTCTCCCTGAATGGACAGAAAATGTTCCATTACAGGCAATCTTTTTCCTTCTTTATACGTTGTTTCCTTTGTCATTCTTGTCAATAGATTTTAGTGACACAAAATTAGGGAAAATATTTCTATACAAAATCCATAAATAATATATTAACTTTGTGCTCCATATAATTGGCACAGTTTTTTCTAAAAACAATTATACAAGGTGAATAAAATAATCGCATTTATGAAAAGAAACTATAAGACAATCTTAGCTGTCCTGCTGTTGGTCGGCGTTTTTTTAGGATTCAAGAACCATCAGAATCAAGAGTCAAAAGAGCAAGCAACGCTTTTTGCTGTTCACAGAGTGTTGGACTACGCACATTACAAACCTCAAAAATTGGATAATCAATTCTCTGAGAAAGTTTTTGGTGAATTTATTAAAAATTTGGATCCGTCTAAAAGATTCTTGCTGCAATCCGACATAGATTCTCTTTCCAAATATAAATATCTAATCGACGATGAAATCAATAGTCTTCAAATGGATTTATTCAAAAAAGCCTATAACATTGTCTTGAAAAGGCAAAGGAAGTCTTTTGATTATGTGAATGAAATCTTGTCTGAACCTTTTCAGCTGCACATTGACGAAACCATGAATCTTGACTATGAGCATATCTCTTTTGCCAAAACAGAAAAAGAACTGAAAAACCGATGGAGAAAATATCTTAAATCTTCTGTTCTTTCAAAAATATATGATAAACAAAAAGACGCCAAAAAGAAAAAAGACAGCTCTTTTGTTTCTAAATCTTTGACAGATCTGGAAAAAGAAGCAAGAAAAGATACCAAGAAAATCATGAAAAACTTCAAGGAGGCTATGCGCGACATGGAAGAAGTAGATTATTTTTCTATGTTTCTCAATGCCATCACAATGCAATATGATCCGCACACCAATTATTTCAGCCCCGAAGGAAAAGACCGATTTGATATCAGCATGTCAGGATCTTTTGAAGGCATTGGTGCCAGACTGCAAAAAGATGGAGACTATGTGAAAATCATAGAAATCATTCCGGGAGGTCCGGCGGCAAAAGACGGCGTTTTAAAAGTCGGAGATTTAATCACTAAAGTTGGACAAGGCAACGAAGCTCCCGTGGATATCATAGGAATGAGTCTGTCAAAAACCGTGAAACTCATCAAAGGAAAAAAAGGAACGGTTGTGAAGCTTTTCGTAAAACGGATGGATGGCACCGGAAAAGTGATTCCCATTACAAGAGACAAGGTGGAATTGGCTGAAACTTTTGCTAAATCCTTGATTATTGATAACAAAAAAGGAGAAAAATTCGGTTATATCTATTTGCCTAAATTCTATATCAATTTCAAAGACAACGAACAACGATCTGCTGCTTCAGATATCAAAAAAGAACTTAAAAAACTCAAAAAAGAAAAAGTTCAAGGCATTATACTTGACTTGAGAAATAACGGCGGGGGATCTTTGTCAACAGTGGTAGACATCGGCGGTTTTTTTATCGACTATGGTCCCATTGTACAGGTTAAAGACAAAAAAGAAAAAGTAGAAATTTTAGACGATAGAGATGCGCACATTATATACGATGGAAATTTGATTGTGCTCGTCAACGAACTTTCTGCATCTGCCTCTGAAATTTTGGCTGCGGCCTTGCAAGACTATGATAGAGCTATAATTATCGGCAGTAAAACCTACGGAAAAGGAACCGTTCAGAATTTTATCAGCTTGAATCGGGTCGGCGGAAACAAATATGGCGATTTAGGTGCGCTGAAATGGACAACAAAAAAATTCTATAGAGTGACCGGTGCATCCACACAAAGAAAAGGAGTCACGCCGGACATTCTTGTTCCCGACAGATACTCTCATTTGAAAGTCAGAGAAGAAAACGAAAAAACAGCTTTGAAATGGGATAAAATTTCATCGTCAAATTTCAAGAAATGGTATAACCTGAGTGAAAAAGAAAACATTATTCGTGAGGAACAAGAAAGAGTCAATCACGATTCCATTTTCATCAACATAGACAAACAAGCCCAATGGCTTGCCAACAGAAAAAACGATTATACGTTATATCTGGATTTTGATAAATATAAAGCTGATATTGAAAAAACCGAAAAAGAAAATAAAAAATTCGACAGCTTGATTAAATTTCAAACGCAATATTCCATTCAATCGCTGGACCAAGATATCATCGGGAAAGAAAACGACACGATTTTTAAGTCTAAGCGTGAAAAGTGGATTAAACAGCTTGAAAAAGATGTCTATTTAAACGAAGCGCTTAGAGTTTTAGAAAAAATGTAAATTCTCAAAATGACGGTACTAAAAAACCATATCAATTTAAGTATCACTTCACGGCGATTTTTTCTTCCGCTGCTTTTTTTGTTGCTATTTTCAAAATCTTCTTGTTCAAAAAAAAGCCAATATCAAAACCCGTATCTTCAAAATTTGAGCTTCTCCTATGAGATCAATTTGAATCTTCCGCTATACAACAGCTTGAAATATGCCAACAATTCCGTGTTGGTCGATGTTGACCACGTTGGCATCAAAGGAGTTATTGTCTTTAATACCGGCTCGGGTTATGTTGCTTTTGAAGCCAGTGACCCCAATCACAGCCCAAGTGCTTGCTCACAGATGCAACCTGACCAATTCACGGCAAAATGCAGCTGCGAAAACAATGAATATAATTTGCACAACGGACAGATTATCCGGGGAACAGGAAACTACGGAATGAAACCTTATAGAATTTCTAAGTCCGGCAATATTCTAAGAATATATAATTAGTATCAAATTAAACCAACCTATTTCTTTTTCAGAAGTTTGTTATATCGACTCAAATCGTTCAGAAGTTCTTTTGCTTTTCTGATGGTTTTGTCTGTTTTAAGCATATAATCCACATAGCCGTCACTATAAAAATATCTGACAACCAAATCCTTTGAAATCAAATCTAAAATGAGATTTTTGTGCATTTTCATATCTTGTTCATCGGCTTGGTTGTAGGCATCAAAAAGAGCATTATATCTTTTTTCCAATTCTTTTGATAAACGTTCTTTTTTTGCTTTTTTGTATGCATTTCTCAATATTTTTTCAGCCGTGGTCTGCGGATTGATTTGATGTTTCCCGAGATAATCGATCAACATATTAAAATCTTTATCGGTCAATTGAAAATCAGCCACAGATTGAGGTTTGGGTTTGTTGAAATAGTACCAAGTGGCATAGTCAAAAATATAATTCTTTTTCAACAAATCCTTAACCACTTCACTTTTAATTTTATCATCAACCACTACATCCGGAATCACTCCTCCAAAATTATATACTGTTCTTCCTCCTTTGGTTTTAAAAGATTTCTTTTTTTCGGTATCGCTCATCCGCAAAGGTTTGTTTTTCTTGTCTCGATGCCAATAGTCAATCTTTTGAATCAGCCTGCCCGACGGAATATAATATTTTGAGGTGGTTTGTTTCATATAAGTGCCGTATTTCAAATTGAAAGTGCGTTGCACCAAGCCTTTCCCGTAAGTTGTATCTCCAACAATCAGCGCACGGTCATAGTCTTGCAAACTTCCGGAAAGAATTTCAGATGCCGATGCAGATCTGTCATTTGTCAAAATCACAATCGGAATCTCTTCGTCAATCGACTCATTTCTTGTTTTGAAAGTGGTATTATATTTTTTGAATCTTCCTTTGGTTTTTACTACAAGTTTTCCTTTAGGAATAAAAAAATTCACAATTTTGATGACCTCATTTAAAAGCCCTCCGGGATTTCCTCTCACATCTATAATCAATTTTTGAGCTCCTTTAGTCTTCAAATCCAATAACGCAGACTTTACTTGTTGTGCGGCTTTTTTATTAAATTTTACAAATCTGATATAACCGATATTTCCATCGATAATTCTTGTTGCCGTAACAGCATCGAGAACGATATCGTCTCTTTCAATGGTTTTTTGAATGGTTTTGCCGTTTCTTTCGATGGCTAAATGCACAGAACTCCCCTTGGGTCCTTTGAGAATATTTGAAGCCACTTTATTGGAAAGTTCACTCACTTTTTTCCCCTCGATTGCCACAATCTTATCTCCCACTTTTAATCCTTGCTTTGCCGCAGGCGTATCTTTGTGAATACTTGTAACCAAAATCAGTGAATCTTTAATTCTCACATTAATTCCCAATCCTCCGTAGTGTCCGTTTTGTCTCATCCTGACTTCCAGCATGCCTTGCTCATCATAGAAGGTAGTAAACCTGTCCAAACCATTGAGCATTTTTTTTGTTTGTTGCTGCATCACATCACCAAAATTAATATCATCTATATAATTCATGCTTAAAGTTTTAAGCACATCATTATAAATTTCCATTTGCTTGCTTATATCAAAATAAGGATTTTGAGCATTCGTAAAGAAAAAGAGAAAGAGAAAAATCAGGTTTAGCAATTTCTTCATATTCATTATCATATTTTTAAGTATCTTTAAGACCCTAAAAGTAAGCATATTTTTCAAAATGAAGCAAAACGAACTCTTCTACCTATTGGCTTTACAAAAAGTTCGCAATGTTGGTGATATCAGTGCAAAAAAATTGCTACGCCATTTTGGCACGGCAGAAGAAATTTTCAAGGCGGCAAAAGAAAAAGCAATAGATATTCCGGATGTTGGAAGTTTTATAATTGACAGCATTGCTAAATTCAAAGATTTTAATCGTGTTGAAAACGAAATGGCATACATTGAAAAGAATCATATTCAAGTCACCAGCATTTTTGACAATGACTATCCAAAAAAATTATTTCATGCTCCGGACGGACCTATTCTGTTTTTTTCAAAAGGAAATACCAACTGGAATGATAGGAATATCATCAGTATTGTCGGCACGAGAAACATTACCCCATATGGGAAAAGAATGGTGGAAGAATTAATCGAAGGGCTGAAAGACTATCGTCCCGTTATCGTTAGCGGACTGGCATATGGTGTGGACATTGAAGCGCACCTCAATGCTTTGAAGCATGATTTGTCCACTTTTGGTGTTTTAGGACACGGATTTCAACAAATCTATCCCTCTATACATAAAAGAATTTCTGAAGATATGCTTGAAAAAGGAGGCTTAATCACGGAATTTTGGAGTTCTGATATTGTTGATAGAAACAATTTTCTGAAAAGAAATCGTATTATTGCCGGATTGTCGGAGGCGACGATAATCATTGAATCTGCCGCTAAAGGCGGTTCTTTGGTAACGGCAGATATCGCTAATTCTTATAACAGAGACGTGTTTGCCATACCGGGAAGAACCTCGGACAAATTCAGTAAAGGTTGCAATAATCTTATCAAACACAACCAAGCCATAATTCTTACATCTCATAAAGATATTGTTGAAATGTTACAATGGAAAACAGAAGAAAAACAAGCCGCCAATAAGCAACTCAATCTTTTTGTCGATCTGAATAAAGAAGAACAAAAAATATTTGACTATTTACAACAGAACGGCAAAACTTCTTTGGATGAACTCTCTTTTTCCCTACAAATGCCCATTTCAAAAACGGCCCAAATATTGCTCGGGCTGGAACTGAATAATGTGGTGAGCAGTTTGCCCGGAAAAGCTTATGAAGTTATCTAGAAAATATTCTTTTTTAATTTTCAATTTCATTGAGAAAAAATAGCTAATTTTGAATTCATTATCATTAAAATTATTATTATGAGATATTCGGCAATTTCCAGTAAGGTATATATTAAAAATCGCAAGAAATTTATGGCTAAAATGAAGCCTAAATCTATTGCTGTTTTTAACTCAAATGATATCTATCCCGTCAGTGCAGACAGCACGATTCCTTTTCAACAGCATCGAGATATTTTTTATCTCACCGGTGTGGACCAAGAAGAAAGCATCCTGTTGTTGTTCCCCGATGCGGTTGATAAAAATAACCGAGAAGTTCTTTTTCTGAAAGAAACCAATGACCATATCAAAGTTTGGTACGGTCCGAAATTGACCAAAGAAGAAGCCCGTAAACTCACCGGTATTAAAAATGTACATTGGCTGCAAGATTTTGATAGTGTCTTGAAAGAATTGGCTTTTCAGGCTAAAAGAATCTATATTAACACCAATGAACACTACCGTGCATTAACAGAGGTGGAAACTCGTGAAGATCGTTTTATTGAAAAGGCTAAAAATCTGTTTCCCGGACACAAATTTGAACGCAGCAACCCGATTTTACAACGTCTTCGTTCCGTGAAAGAACCTGAGGAGATTGCTCAAATACAAAAAGCTTGTAAAATCACAGAGATCGGATTGAGAAGGGTTCTGGATAAAATGAAACCGGGAATGAAAGAATATGAAATCGAAGCGGAATTTGCTCACGAATTTCTCAGACGCGGCTCCAAAGGCTTTGCCTATACACCTATTATTGCCAGCGGAAACAATGCTAATATCCTGCACTATATTGAGAACGATGCCGAAATTAAAGACGGTGATTTGATATTGATGGATGTTGGCGCAGAATATGGAAATTGGGCTTCTGACATGACGCGCTGCATTCCCGCAAACGGAAAATTCTCGCCCAGACAAAAAGAAGTCTATAACGCCGTATTGCGCGTAAAAGATGCCGCTGCAAAAATGCTTAAACCCGGTGTGATCTGGAAAGATTATCAAGAAAAAGTGGGTAGAATTATGGAGAAAGAACTTTTGAAGCTCGGCCTACTAACCAAAGACGATATCAAAAATGAAAATCCGGATTGGCCTGCTTATAAAAAATATTTTATGCACGGCACCTCACACCACATGGGATTAGACACACATGATTACGGATTGCTGTATGAACCCATGCAAGCCGGAATGGTCTTTACCGTAGAGCCGGGTATTTATATCCCCGAAGAAGGTATTGGTGTGCGGATTGAAGACGACTACGTGATTCAAGAAAAAGGAGAACCCGTTAATTTGATGAAAAACATCCCGATTACTGTAGAAGAAATCGAAAAGTTGATGGCAAAAAAATAAATCTTATAAATTTGACCTCCGCAAAGCCACGAATTTTGTAGAGGTTTAAAAAATTATTTTTCTGATGAACAAACTTATCATACTTGTTGCAATTCTATTTTTATCAGGATGCAATTCCACCATGAGAACAAAACATATTTCAAAACCCGTCACTGAAAAATCAGCAAAAAAAGATACTGATTATCAATACGCCGAAAAATTTCAATTGATTCCGAATGCCTCGGTTGAACTGTTGAAAGATAATATTGGAAAAACTTATATAAAGTTTGATTCCGGTAAAAAAACCATCTTTCGATATCAATATAAAAAGACTGGCTTGAACAAAAACCTAATGGATGCGGCTTACAGTCAAGAAATATTTTTTGAAATAGCCAACCCCGTACAAAATACAACATTGAAAGATGCTGAGCTTGCCCAAGTCAACTTATTGGTTGGCAAGCAATGCTTTTGTAGAGATTCCGGAGTCTATTCGGTAAAAAAAGGAAATTTGGAAATCAAAGTGCTCGACAAAAACAACATTGAAATCAATGTTGAAATCACAACACCTCCCGTATCTCTTGAAAAAACAAAAATTCATCAAATCATTCATATCAAATAGCTTTAAAATCTCTGTCAATGAAAAAAATATTTACCACCGTTCTTATCATTTTCAGCCTAAACGGTTTTGCTCAACAGAAACAGGCCTATAAAATTTTTAAAAAAAACGGCTGCAGAACTTCTTATAGAAGATTACTCAAAAAAGCATTGAAAGCCGACATTGTTTTTTTTGGCGAAGAGCATAATAATCCGATTGCACATTGGTTGGAACTGGAACTGACCAAAGATTTGAAAATGAAAAGTATAAAGCCGCTGATTCTAGGTGCCGAAATGATGGAAACAGATAATCAAATCGCCATAGACAGATATTTGAAAGACAGCATCAAATACAAAGATTTAAAAAAAGATGCCCGATTGTGGCCCAACTTCAAAACCGATTATAAACCGCTACTCGATTTTGCCAAAAAAAACAAATTATCTTTTGTTGCCACAAACATCCCCAGAAGATATGCCAGCAAAGTATTTCACGGTGGTTTTAAAACTTTAGACAGCTTGCCTGCAGATGAAAAAAAGTGGATTGCTCCACTTCCCATCCAATATGATAAAAATTTATCTCAATATAAAAAAATGCTGGAAATGATGGAAGGACACGGCGGTGAAAATTTGCCTAAAGCCCAAGCCGTTAAAGATGCAACTATGGCTTATAACATTCTGAAAAATTACAAACCCGGAAGCCTTTTTATTCACTATAACGGAAGCTATCATTCCAATAAAAATCAAGGAATTCTTTGGTATATCAAACAACAAAATCCCAACTTAAAAATCCTAAGTATCGATGTGGAATCCCAAGAGAACGTAAGAAAAATGGATAAAAAACACAAAGATAAAGCAGATTTCATCATCATAATCGATGAAGATATGACCAAAACCTATTAGCGCTGTAAGATTTTACCAAGTATAAGTGAATTCCACTTTAAACTCTCCATTGGTGAAATCGTTTTTCATTTCTTTATCATTCCAAGGGAAACGGTTGGCAATCCAATTGCCATAGCTTATATTCAACTTGAAACTTCTCCAGTCAAACATCCCGAATCCATAAGTGAAATCAGGATCCCAAGGCATTTTTGATTTTTTATCCGGATAAAAATAAACTGCTCCTTCTACATATATTTTTTCCCAAATGGTATATCTCATCGATGTTCCCAAAACAAATTTATTATTACCTAAGACCTCTAAACCTGTTCTATCTGTATATTCAAAGCTGTATCTCACAAAGGGAGAGACAATAATTTGAGAAGTTTCATCAAGTTTTAAACTACTTTCTTTATTAAGGAATTGATGATTAAAACTCGTGAAGAAAAATCCGCGCTTCATATTGTTTAAAAAACTATATGAGCCATCAAACTTATTGGGTTGATAATTTTCATATCCGTATGAAAACGTATTATTTCTCCAGTTATAATAGCCTATACTATAAAACATATTAGACAGCCATTTCGGTTTGTCTGCTCCTCCGTTAAGATCTGTAAAAAATGAAGTTCTGATTTGCAAATCCTTGTACAGCTTAACAATCAAATTCAGGTTGGCAGTGAATCTGTTGAAGTCTATATTTTCTCCTTCCCGCAAATAACTGATTTTTCCATAAGAAAAACCAACGCCTCCTGAAATTATATTTTGCCCCATAAAACAACAATCTGATTTCAAAGCATCACCTATGCTTTCCGGTGATTTCCTGTATAATTCTTCTTGACTGAATGTGACTTGCATTGCTAAGAGCAAGCCTACGACTAATAATTTTCTCATTTCTATTTTTATTTTTTATTTGTGTTTCTCAATAATGGTCCATTGATTTTATAGCTGATGCATTCCAAAATCACGGCATTGGTATTTGCTGTCAAAACTTTATTTATTTTTCCTGTTTTATCATATCTTCCTGCATACCAACCTTTATTTTCATCGAATAGCTTTTCTATATTTTCGATTAGTATTTTTGAATATTCGTCATCATATAATGTTGCCCAAGCAAAAGCGGCTTTGGTCGAAAAAGATTTGAACTCATTTGCCTCATCTCCGTTCTCGGCATAACAAATCCATTCATTTCCATTCGCATAAACAGCATTATAGACAAAATAAGGTGCTTTATCTATATGGTCTTCAGAGATAGCTACCGGTTTCCCCGTTTTTTTATAGTGTTTTTTTTGCACTTGATAAACCCTATAAGCCAATTCTTTGGAATTCATATCCCAGCCATATTCAATTCCGTCCAGAATATAGGGTTCCGACAACACATAATTGTATGCCGGATGATATTTTACCTCACGCGTATCTGCACCGATTTTGATTCCGTAAATTTCTATAAATTTCAGAAAATCAGTATATTTATATGACTCGGAAGCATCGTAGTTATTGAGCATGTAGCCCTTTGCCGCATACTCTTCATAACCCAACTTTCCTTCTTGAACAATTTTTATGTCTTTATCTTTAAAACTAAAACCTATGCCGTGGAGCGTTGCATTGTTTCCTAAGACTTTTTCTATTTTCCATCGGGAAATCACATCGTTTATATCTTTTGTATATTCAGGATAAAACTTTCTGATTCTTGAAACCACCCCGAAAAACCTACCGATATCCATTGCTGACCAACCCACGCCATCTTCCGTGTTATGGTTGGAATAATCGACCATATTCATTGTGATTGTGCTGTAGACTTTATTGGGCAATGCATTTTCAAACAATTTGATATTTTTCAATGATTCAAGCGCTTTTTTCATTTTATCATCCAACTCAGAATCTGAAATCAGACCAATTTCATGGGCACTCATCAAAGCGTGCATTGAACTACTGATATCCCAAAAAGTAGATGCCGGATATTTATCAACACTATTGAATAAACCTGTATTTTTTTGATAATTATTTTCAAAATATTTCCAAGCTATTTTGGCATATTTTAAATCTTGTTCTGTCAATGAATCACCGGTTTTTCTCAGCGGATAATGTTTAGAAGGCTGAATAAGTAATTCTTTTGAAAAAATATCTTTATAGAAACCGAAGTCTGAAGGGCGTGCTTTTTCAATAAACAAAACAGCATTTGCTCCCAGATATAACGCTGAGAGCATTACTATAGGCTTTACCAAATATTTGATGTTTCTTGTATATTTACTTGTGTCTATTATTATTTTCATCGTGTTTATTTTTTAATCTTGCCTATTTGATTTGTTTACGTTTATAAAACTCCTTTGATTTTCTAAAAAGATTTTCATCCCAATTCGCTGCTCTGATAAACGGAGAAATCAAATAGAAAGTGAACACACTCCAAAATATATTGGCAAAAAATGCTGAGTAAGATGGATGTGCATGTATATAAACCAAGTATAAATTATAAGCTATTCCGACAAGAGTCAAAATAAAAATCATCCAATGCGGCCATACATGTTTGAGATTGGAATCGGCATACTTCACAGACTTGCTCGTGACATTAAATTTGATATTCCCTTTGAACAAGACCTTATACATCGCTTGAAGTTTATACCAAAAACCCGCCTGATAAAACTGTTCCGGTCTTTTGGTTGAAACACCCCAATTTCCAACCGAAGTAACCACAACATTCATCATTAAAAAAGGAACAATTCTGACAAAAAAATCAAAGTTAAAAGCTTTCAAGGGCGGAATCAGCGTGAAGAAAAATACAATAGGATAAAAAATAAAAATCAACAACCAAACAGGAGAAAAATAAGACCAAATTGTTTCTAAATATGCTAACTTTTGACGCCAGTTCAAACCTTTTAACAAAATCGGATTATTCTTACTCAAAGCAATATCAATTGTTCCCTCCGCATAGCGTGAGAATTGTTTGATAAAAACATCAAAAGACTGTGGAGAAAGCATCTTACATTCCACATCGGGATGTTGATATGATTGCCATTTTTGATGATTTGATTGCAACATAATTGAGGTAAAAATGTCTTCGGATATATGGTGCACAAAAGGTCTCAATGGAATTTTTTTTCTTAATTCCTCCTTTAAGACTTCTTTGTTGACATTGGTGTTTTCTTTTGATATTTTTTTGAGTTCTACATTAATTTTCTCTGTCTGTTCTTCCTGTGCTAAAGCCTCTAGAGCGCTTCTACGCTGCACGGAACCCGCCCCGCAACTGAAAGCAGCATTTGATGCATTTCTTCTTCTTAAAATAATATCATAAAACAGCTGAGGATCCGTTCCAAAAACATTTTTTCCCACGATATATTTTTTTGAAAACGGAATAAAATTGCCTATAATTCTACCCAAAGAATGATATTTTGTTTCTAAATACTGATTTAAAGGTAAACCTTCAGGAATATCATAGAACCACTGAGGTGTTTGAATCCATCCCATCTTCTTATTTCTAAAATATCCGGTTGTATTTTCTAAAAACTTCGGAAAAATTCTTGTATCGGCATCCAAAATCACAACCAAATCTCCGTCTGATTGATAAAAGGCATTGTTCATATTTCCGGCCTTGAAACCAATATTATTTTCTCTGGATAAGTATTTCACGCCATATTTCTCTGCCAAAGCTTTGAAATTCTCTTTTACCGGATCCGACCCGTCTCTGTGACCGTCGTCCAAAACCATAATATTTATTTTCACATCATCATAGGGATAAGTTGCCTTTGTGGCATCTCGGATTGTATCTTCAACAATATATAGGTCTTCATTATAAGTTGCAATAAACAAATCTATTTTGACAGGTCTATCTGTCTCATTTTGTGCTAAATTTCTGATTTCAGACAAAAAACGGACCGGTTTTTCTCGTGGTATATCTTTATGTGTCCAATAATTGATAATGGTCAAAATTGAGCCTGTAAATGCCAAAATCTCTGCAACATATAAGGGAATGGAAATCCAAACAGCATCCCAATTGATGGAATGATTCCAACGCCAAACCA
Source organism: uncultured Flavobacteriaceae bacterium (assembly GCA_964489245.1). Taxonomy (GTDB): domain Bacteria; phylum Bacteroidota; class Bacteroidia; order Flavobacteriales; family Flavobacteriaceae; genus CAZAXU01. Next base: position 77,599 of record CAZAXU010000001.1, on the reverse strand, counting down.
AATAGTCCAAGCCTATGAACACAAATATAACCGAAACAAATTGAAACAGAAGATCTCGCCAATTCGAATAACGACTCGGCTCATATGGTTTTCTGTTTTCAAATATGTCATAATATTTGTTGTTCATAAAGATTAAATATCCTTCAGATTATAAAATATTTTGCAAAATAATGACAAAATAATAATATCGGATGCTATAAATGTTACATTTGTTGGCACATCCACTTATTATGTTATTATTTTCATGTTTATAAAAGAATCAGGAAAATTCCGAATTTCTATAACCGCATTATCGAGAAAAATCCATCCGGTTTATGTACGAACCAATGCCGAAGATGGTGGGTTAAGATTAATTATCAAATAAATTCTAGTTTATCCATCTCAAAGTTTCCAAAATATGCACAACATCTTTTTTAAGATATTTGATGGCGGGCATAATGGAATCATAATTGGGCTGGGCATAGAAATAAAGAGACCCCGAGATAAAGTGTTTTGTGCTGTCTGTGACATGAAACTGAATTTGAGAGGCTACATTTCCCGTGATGGAATTGATTGTGCCATAAATTTTTTCCGATTCATTGACAAAATCATTTGAAAAAATTTCATCCGCTTTGATGGTATGTTCAAATGTAAATTTTTCGGCATCACGAAGCAATGTATCCAAATCACGATTCACATCACTATAAGTGATATATATTTTTGCTTTCATCCGTGGATAGGACAAATTATATGCTTTTTGATCGACTTTTTCCAAATTTGCTCGGTCAGATTGTTCAAAGCTGAAATTATCCAATTCAACTTTTTTATATTTTGCCTCGGGATAATTCAAACTCAATTGAGCTTTAGGTTTTGGCATAACAGGATTTTCAGAGCAGGAAATTGCCATGCCAACGAACAACAAAAATAAAATCAAACTATTTTTTTTCATTTCGAATAACTTTGATTTTTTTGATTCTTTTGTCATCTGTTGCTGTGGCTATAAGCTCATATAATCCAAATCTAATTCTATCGTTTTTCTTCGGAAAATCACCATTTTGTTCCAAGAAAAAGCCGGCAATGCTCTCGGCATCACCTTTGGCTGTTTCAAATTTTTCCTCATCTTTCTCGGAAATGTCCATAATCTTATAAAAGTCTTTCAAAGATGTCTTTCCGTCAAATTCAAAAATATTATTGTTTATTTTATGAAAATTCAAATCTTCTTGATCATACTCATCTGTTATTTCGCCTACGATTTCTTCAATTACGTCTTCAAGCGTAATAATTCCTGACGTTCCTCCATACTCATCAACAACTATTGCCAAATGTGTTTTCTTTTCTTGAAAATCTTTTAATAAATCGTCCAGCTTCATGTTTTCAGGCACAAAAAAGGGTTCTCTCAAAAGCCTGAGCCAGTCAAAATCTCCTTTGTTAAGATAAGGTAATAAATCTTTGGCAAACAAAACCCCGATGATATTATCCATATTTTCTTGAAAAACAGGTATTCTTGAAAAACCTTGCTTGCTCACACCGGCAATAACATCTGCCGAATTTGTGGTGTTTTCCAGGGCAAAAACATCTATACGCGGACGCATAATTTGTTTTGCTTCCGTTTCTCCAAATGAAACAATTCCTTCAAAAATTTTTTGTTCATCTTCCGTAGTGTCATGATTTGAAGTAAGCTCTAAAGCTTGCGACAATTGATTCACTGAAATATTGATTTGTTCTTTTCTTAATTTTTTTTCAACAATACGTGTCGATTTCACTAAAAAAACAGATACCGGATACAAGAATTTCTCAAGATAAACGAGATATATTGCCATGAAACCGGCAAATTTCTTTGCGTTTCTATTGGCATACACTTTGGGTAAAATCTCTCCGAAAAGCAAAATTAAAAACGTGACAACAATCACTTCGATAATAAATTTCCAATAGCCGAAGACATTTTGCAGCACAATTGCCGTCAGATAAGTCGAGAGTATTACAATGGCAATATTAATAAAGTTATTTGCCACCAGAATGGTTGCTAAAAGTTGCTTGGGCTTTTTCAATAGTTTATTGACCAATTTTCCTTTTTGGTTTTTTTTCAGTTCGTCCAAATTTGTCGGTGTCAGAGAAAAAAATGCAATTTCCGAGCCGGATATCAAAGCAGATGCCAGCAACAGCAAAACTATCGAAATGAAATAAGGTAAAATATGCCAAATTTGGGATATACTATCCGCGTTGTCCATCAGTTATTTTGTTGTTTTACTTATAATTGATTTTAGAATGGCAAATCGTCATCTCCTTCTGGAGTTTCGGTCGGAGTTTCAGGAGTTTCCGTGTTTTCCGTTTGATTCGGCATACTTTGATCTTTTGCTGATTTAGGAGTCAAAAAGGTGAATTCCGTTACGTGTATTTCCGTTGTATATCTGTCTCGTCCGCTGTCATCTGTCCATTTTCTAGTTCTCAATCTTCCTTCAACATATACTTTATCTCCTTTATGCGCATATTTTTCAAAAATTTCCGCCAATTTATTTCTGACTACTATGTTGTGCCACTCCGTGTTTACTACACGCTCTCCGGTTTGCTTATTCACATAGCTGTCATTGGTTGCCAGAGGAAATCTTCCAATTGCATTGCCTCCTTCAAAATAGTGCATTTTCACATTGTCTCCCAAATGCCCGATTAAAATAACTTTGTTAATTGTTCCGTTCATGAATTTTTTTTTGGTGTTAGAATCAAAATAATGTTCAAAGGTATATCATTATAAATAATTATCCAAAAAATTGACAATAACTATTGGCATGGGAAATCGGTTTATCTGATTGATTTTTACTGCATTTATATTTTTTTCATCAAATTTCAGCAGCCAAAACCTAATGTGCAGATTTTGATGTGTCAGTTTATGAGTTTGCTGATGTATCAGCATCGGCATTTGCCGTTTTTTGATTCCATAGCGCTTGAATATTAAATCCATTTCTTCCTCTTTTATATCTTCTTCTTTAGATTTTTCAATCAGCGGAAGTTGATACATATTTTTCCAAATATCATTATGAGTTCTTTTTTCAATGATGATTTCGTCATGATTTTTTATCAAAAGAAAATTAAGAAATCTTTCTTTTTGTTTTATTTTTTTTGATTTCACCGGAAACCAATCTGTTTTTCCGGTTTGAAAAGCTACACAATCGGCAGAAAAGGGGCAATCGCTGCATTGAGGTTGTTTGGGTGTGCAATGCAGTGCGCCAAATTCCATAATGGCTTGGTTATAATCTGCAGGATGTTTTCGGTCTAATTTTTTTTGTGCCAATTCTCCGAATATTCTTTTTCCTTCGTTTGAATCAATCGGTGTTTCCACTCCGTAAATTCTTGATAATACCCGAAAAACATTTCCATCCAAAACGGCAACAGCTTCGTCGTAGCAAAAAGATGCAATGGCAGCTGCCGTGTATGTTCCAACTCCTTTAAGTTTCAATAATTGTTTATAATTGTTTGGAAATATTCCCGCATAATTTTCAATGATATCCTTGGCTGTAAAATGTAAGTTTCTCGCTCTGGAATAATAGCCCAAGCCCTGCCACAAATTGAGCACATCTTGCTCTGATGCTTGAGCCAAATCTTGAATCTTCGGATAATCTTCCATAAACCTCTTATAATAAGATAAGCCTTGTTGCACTCTGGTTTGTTGCAAGATAATTTCAGACAACCAAACTTTATAAGGCTCTTTGGTTTGACGCCAAGGCAAATCTCTCTTGTGATGCTGATACCAATCAAATAATATTTTGTGTTTCATTTTGCGAAACTAAATTAAAGTTTCTTTTGCAAAAACTTTTTCCAGCCATTCGTCATTGAAAATCGTACTTGTATATTTATAGCCGGTGTCTCCGATAAGTGTCACTATATTCAAATTTTTTCCTTTATTTCTTTTTGCTATTTCCAACACGCCCCACAAATTTGCCCCAACACTCGGACCTCCTATAATTCCTTCGCTTCTAATCAATTCTCTGATGAGTTTCAGGGCATCGGTGTCTTTCAGTTCGAGCACTTCATCAATATATTCTCTAATGATATTTTTTGTCGGAAAAGCATTTCCTATACCTTCGAGATGATGAGACTTGGGCTTGGGCAATTCTTCTTGATAATAATGTGCTTTAAAAACAGATCCAATCGGGTCTACACCAATAATTTTTACCTTCGGATTTTTTTCTTTCAAGGCTTTTCCTATACCGGATAATGTTCCACCGGTTCCCACTCCTGCAATAAAATAGTCTATTTTATGTTCGGTTTGCTCCCAAATTTCTTGTCCGGTGGTGTGATAATGTGTCAAAGGATTATCCAAATTATCATGCTGATTGCTAAACCATACGCCCTTGTGTTTTTCTGCATAGGTTTGGGGTAGGTTATGATAGGCTTCGGGATGATCAACAGGCAAACTTGAATCCGCAATTAACAATTCAACATCAAAAGCCTCCAAAACTCTTTTTTTATCGATAGATAAGGTATCTCTTACCACCAATATAAGGTTGTAACCTTTTTGTTTGGCAACCATTGCCAAACCCGTTGCCGTATTGCCCGAAGAATTTTCAATGATTGTGTCTCCTGGGCTGATAATTCCTTTCTTCTCAGCTTCCTCTATTAAGCCTTTCGCTATTCTGTCTTTTAAACTACTCGTAGGATTATAATATTCCAGCTTTACAAAAATATTGTTCCCATATTCTCTGCCAAAATTATTCAGTTTAATCAAAGGGGTATTGCCTATGGCGTCTAATAAGTTCATTTTTTATAATTTAAGGTTTGTTTGTCAAGGTGTCACAAAGATATTTATTAAATCATTTAACCAATACATTTAAATACTAAAAAAACCATAAAAACTTTACAAAAAAAGAAAAAACGGCATAATCAATTGATTTTGAATAATCCATAAACAAAAAAAACAATTTAAATTTTCGGCTTTCAATAATATGTGTTATATTTGCAGACATTTTTTAAAACAAATTATCTAAGTAAATAAAAAATATATTAACATGACAAAAGCAGAAATTGTAAATAAAATTGCGCAAAAAACAGGACTTGAAAGAAAAGATATTCAGGTTGTTGTTGAAAATTTCATGGAAGAAGTTAAAGGTGCTTTAGCATCTAACGAGAATGTTTACATGAGAGGATTCGGAAGCTTTATCAACAAATATAGAGCGGAAAAAATCGGAAGAAATATTTCAAAAAATACTTCCATTAAAATTCCGGCTCACTATATCCCGGCTTTCAAACCTTCGAAAACATTTATCAATCAAGTCAAAGCAAACGTAAAACCTTAAGCATATGCCAAGCGGAAAAAAAAGAAAAAGGAAAAAGATAGCTACGCACAAAAGAAAAAAAAGAAGTAGAGCTAACAGACATAAAAAGAAAAAATAGGCTAGCCTATTTTTTCTTTTTAAACCTTTAGAAATTGCTCATTGACATAGACGAAAATTTATTATAACTACAAAAAAAAAGACGGAATGGATACAGAATTAATAATTCGGTCTACTCCTTCTGCTATAGATTTTGCCTTGCTTAAAGATGGCAAACTCACCGAACTTCATAAAGAAGAAACAGCTAACAAATTCAATGTTGGTGATATACATATCGGAAAAAGCCGCAAGGTGATTCCGGGGCTAAATGCTGCCTTTGTTGATGTAGGAGCAGCAAAAGACGGATTTTTACATTATCACGATCTTGGGCCGCAAATCAAATCACTATCAAAATATACGAAAAGAGTTAGTTCCGGAAAATTAACGGAATACTTATTGAAAGACTTTAATAAAGATGCCGATATCGATAAAAACGGCGGCATTAAAGAGGTTATCAAATCCAATCAAAAAATTTTGGTTCAAATTCTTAAAGAACCTATTTCTACAAAAGGACCTCGACTAACTTCAGAACTATCATTAGCAGGTCGATATCTGATATTAGTTCCATTTTACGATAAAGTTTCTGTTTCCAAAAAAATTGAAGATGAGGCCGAGAAAGAACGTCTGAAAAGGCTTGTTCAGAGTATTAAGCCTCAAAGTTTCGGAGTAATTATCCGAACAGCAGCCAAAGACAAGAAAGTAGCAGAATTGGACAAAGACATTCAAAATTTAACGAGTAGATGGATTGCATTATCCAAAAAATTAAGATATGCAAATCCTCCTCAAAAAGTTCTGGGAGAAGTAAGTCGTGCAACTTCCATTTTAAGAGATATTTTCAATGAAAGCTTTAGCAAAATCATTGTTGATGACGAACTCTTATACTATGATATTGCTGACTTTATCAAAGAAATTGCTCCAGACAAAGAATCTATCGTGAAATTTCACGATTCGAAAACTCCGATTTTTGAAAAATACGGAATTGAAAGGCAAATCAAATCCTCATTTGGAAGAACCGTAATGATTGAAAAAGGAGCTTCTATCATCATTGAACACACAGAAGCTATGCATGTTGTTGATGTGAACAGTGGAAATTTATCAAGAAAATCTCAGAGTCAAGAAGAAACATCTCTACAGGTGAATCTTGCTGCGGCAACAGAAATAGCCCGACAGTTACGTCTCAGAGATATGGGTGGTATCATCGTAATTGATTTTATCGATATGAAGGATGCTGAAAATCGGAAAAAACTCTATGAACATCTCAAAAATTTGATGGAAGATGATAGAGCCAAGCATAAAATTCTACCCCTTTCTAAATTCGGATTGATGCAGATTACACGTCAGCGTTTCAGACCCGAAAGAAATATAAATACTCGAGAAAAAAACCCGAGTTCTATCAATAAGGATGAAATTGATGCTCCGATTACGCTAATCAAAAGAATTGAAGAAGGAATTGAAAAAATCACCAAAAAGAACGGTGGAGTTTCCATACACCTTCATCCTTTTATCGCTGCCTATATCACCAAAGGAATTTTTTCTTTAAGGATGAAATGGTTTCTTAAATATAAAAAGTGGATTTCTATTCAACCCAGAGATTCATATAAATATTTGGAGTATAAGTTTTATAGAGATGGAGATGAAATCAACATATAAAAAAACCGACCCGATTGGGTCGGTTTTTTTTATATTATTATCTATTCAGATATCTCAACCCGAAATAACTCAATATAAAACCTATTGCCACGCCAATCAGTGCATGGAATAAAAAACTCATACTGAAAAATGTCAATACAATACTATATAAACTCAATTCAAAATTTGCATAAAAATGATACATCGCTGCAAAAATCAATCCCCAAACCACACCAATCATGATGTATTGTTTGTCTGTGATATTCAAATAAGGCACTTTTGTTTCCATCAGTCTATTTTTTATAATTAATTATGGTTTGTTTTAAATTTTTATTTATTTCTAAGCGTTGCTTGTGCTGCTGCCAATCGTGCAATAGGCACACGATAAGGAGAGCAGCTCACATAATGCAAATCAGCTCTGTGAAAGAAATCTATTGATGATGGGTCTCCTCCATGTTCTCCACAGATTCCCAATGAAATATCGGGTCTTGTTTTTCTTCCTTTTTCAACAGCCATTTTCACCAATTGCCCAACACCATCTTGGTCTAACTGTTCAAACGGATCAACTTTCAGGATACCTTTTTTCTTATAAACTGACATGAATTTTCCGGCATCATCACGAGAATAACCAAAAGTCATTTGTGTTAAATCATTGGTTCCGAAAGAGAAAAATTCTGCAGATTCAGCCACTTCGTCTGCCGTAAGTGCCGCACGCGGAATCTCAATCATTGTTCCCACTTTATGCTCAATGCTTTCTCCATATTCTTCAAAGACTTTCTTGATGGTCGATCTCACTATACTTTCCTGCATTTCCATTTCTTCTTTCTTGCCCACCAAAGGAACCATAATTTCCGGTTTGGCATGAATGCCTTGCTTTTTCAAATTTAGTGCTGCTTCAATAATTGCTCTGGTTTGCATTTCCGTAATCTCAGGATATGTATTGCCCAAACGGCAACCTCTGTGTCCCAACATTGGATTGAACTCTGATAAATCTTCTACTTTTTGCTTGATTACATCTGCGGAAACTCCCATAACATCTGCCATCTCTTTTTGACCTTTTTCGTCATGTGGCACAAACTCATGCAATGGAGGGTCCAACAGGCGAACGGTCACCGGCAAATCGTGCATGGCTTTGAAAATTCCTTCAAAATCTTTACGTTGAATCGGCAACAGTCGATCTAATGCCGTCCTACGTCCCGATTCATCATCTGCCAGAATCATTTCGCGCATGGCAATGATTTTATCTCCTTCAAAAAACATGTGTTCTGTTCTGCACAACCCTATTCCTTTGGCGCCAAATTCTCTAGCAACTTGTGCATCTTTCGGTGTGTCGGCATTTGTTCTGACATACATTCTGGAATGCTTGTCTGCCAACTCCATTAACGCTGCAAATTCTCCGCTAAGTTGTGGCTCTATTGTGTCTATCTTTCCTTTATAGACTTCTCCGGTGCTTCCGTTCAATGAAATATACTCTCCTTCTTTGAAAGTTGTTCCTCTGGATGTTATTGTTCTTTTCTTATAGTCAATGTCCACTTCTCCTGCTCCTGACACACAGGTTTTTCCCATACCTCGAGCCACAACAGCCGCATGAGAAGTCATACCGCCTCGGGCAGTAAGAATGCCGTTTGCTGCATCCATTCCGGCAAGATCTTCGGGAGATGTTTCAATTCGCACTAAAATAACATCTTCTCCTTCTGCACGGAGTTTTTCCGCTTCATCTGCAAAGAACACTATCTTTCCTGTTGCCGCTCCGGGAGATGCCGGCAAACCTTTTGCAACCACTTCTCCTTTTTTAATGGCGTCTTTATCAAAAACCGGATGTAATAATTCATCCAGTTTATTTGGTTCCATGCGCATCAATGCCTCTTCCGCGCTGATGGTGCCGTCCTTATACATTTCCATTGCTATTTTCACCATAGCTGCTCCGGTACGCTTTCCCGTACGGGTTTGCAACAGCCAAAGTTTTCCGTCTTGAATCGTAAATTCCAAGTCTTGCATGTCACTATAATGTTGTTCCAGCTTTTCTTGTGTTTTAAACAATTCCTCGTAAGCCATCGGCATGGCTTCCTCTAGCGAAGGATAGTTGTTTTTTCTGTCTTCTTCTGTAACTCCCGCCAATATTGCCCAGCGTTTTGAGCCTTCCAGTGTAATTTGTTGCGGCGTGCGCACTCCGGCAACCACATCTTCTCCTTGTGCATTAATCAGGTATTCTCCGTTAAAAATATTCTCACCTGTTCCGGCATCTCTTGTAAAAGCAACACCTGTTGCAGAATTTTCTCCCATATTTCCATAGACCATTGCTTGCACATTCACGGCGGTTCCCCACTCATGGGGGATTTTATTCATGTTTCTGTAATAAATTGCACGCTCATTATTCCAACTGCCAAAAACAGCTAAAACAGATTCCCACAATTGCTCTTCAGGATTATCAGGAAAGTCTTTTCCGGTTTGCTTTTTAACAGCATCTTTAAACTGTTGCACTAAAATCTTTAAGTCTTCTGTCGAAAAATCGGTATCGGTTTGATATCCTTTGGTTTCTTTCATGTTTTCCATGATTGCTTCAAATGGATCAATATCCTCTTTGTTCTCCGGTTTCATGCCTAAAACCACATCACCAAACATTTGCACAAAACGACGGTAACTATCCCAAGCAAATCTTTCATTTCCTGAACGATTTGCCAATCCTTGCACTGCCTGATCATTCATTCCCAAGTTTAAAACCGTATCCATCATTCCGGGCATAGATACACGTGCTCCGGAACGAACAGAAAGTAATAACGGATTTTTTTGGCTACCAAATTTGGCACCCATTACATCTTCAATCTTTTTGATATTATTAAGCACTTCATTCTTTAACAGTTCAATGATTTTGGCTTTACCCAACTTGTTATATTCTGTACTAACATCTGTTGTTATTGTAAATCCGGGGGGGACAGGCACGCCAATCAAATTCATTTCTGCCAAATTTGCACCTTTTCCACCTAATAAGTTTTTCATTGATGCATTACCATCTGCTTGTTTATTTCCGAAGAAATAAACTCTTTTTTTATCATTCATAATTCATAACATTTTTAGTGTGAATGACAAATATAATTTTTTTTACGGAATAAAAAGATGTGTTTCATCAACTAATTAAATGTAAGTTCAAATAATAACACGATGAATATCCGATTCTCCATTTTGTAGAAGAATTCGGACGAAAAAAAGGATATTTCATAATTTTAAAACTATTGACAGCAACCTACTCGAGCAATTTTTTGACCTTTTCTTTTAAATGTTTGAATTTTTTCTTATCATAGCCCAACTCAACATAGGCAATTTTTCCGTGCTTATCTACTACATATAAACTCGGATATCCTTTGATTTTATACACCATATCCACCTCAGGTTGTGTGAGTATCACATCGTAGCCAAGGCTTCTTTTGGACAAAAAGCTTTTTAAATATTTCATGCTTCTCGGTTGATTATCCACTGAGTTCAAGCCAAAAACCTTAAGCCCTTTTTCAGCATAGTTTTTTTGCAACTCTATCAATTCCGGAATAGCTTTTACACAAGGCGGGCAATGTGTGTACCAAAAATCTACAACAATCACATTCTTGCCAATATAGTCTGCCAAGTGGAAGATTTTTTCCGAAGCATAAATTTTTCCGTCAAACAAGGGGGCTTGATCGCCCACATGAAGCATACCCTCAAGTCTGGCAGCTTCTGCTTCGGATGCTTCCTCAATCGGATTTTCTGCCAATATTTTTGCTTGCCGTGTCTTTAAAGATTTATAATTTACCTGATCACAAATACAATCTGAAAAGCTAAGCTCATTGATATAAACATGCTCTTTGGATTTAATCTGGAGTCTTGCCTGTATCGGAAACCAATTTTCATCCAACACATATGTATGTATATGCTGCTCTCCTTTGGCATTTTTAGGAAAAACAATATCCAGTTTCCGTGCTTTTTTTGATTGAAGAAGCGTATCTGATATCCTGACTTTATTATTTTTATCATTCAATTGTTTGATAAAATCTGCCGGATGAAGAAAAACATCAATCCAGTCTACCGGAGCAATCATATCTTCTGAAAAATTTTTATAAAGCAAAGTTGTTTTTTTAGGAGGAATGCTTAGATAAAATTTATTTTTCTCGAAAATCATATGATAAGGACGATAAAAATCATCTACCCAAACATATGATTCCTGATTATCGTTCTTTTGCCCACGAATCGCCCAAACTTCAAAATCAGTTTGAGTGGTATCGGATTGATTTGAATAAAAATATTTCTGTTGGACCTTATAGTGTATATTTTGATGTTTTTGCAGTCCTGCACTCAAATTTACTTTCCAATCTTTATGGTTTCCGGTGCAGCTCCCCAGTAGCAAAAAAAGGAAAAGCAGAGTAAAAAATCTATTTTTCATATGTTTGTAATTTTATATCCAACCACATTTTATTTTCAACTTTTCTGTTTGTTAACGGCATCCAGTAATTTCCTATTCAAGGCTTGTTCTCTTTCCAATGCTCTGGTTCTGGATGCATTATATTCATCTTCCAGTTCATTATATTTAGTCAATGTGGTTTGAGTTATTTCATTGCTTTTTTTGAAACTGTAAACAAAATAAGAAAGCGCTGCTAAAAGCAATAATATTATGCTCCAAACAATTGCTTTATATAAACCTTTTTTTAAAGATGCTCCAAAAAAACTTATACTGTCTTTTGCCTCCTTTACGTTTTTGAGCTCTGCATTAACATCTTTTAAACCGGTTTCTAAATTTTTTATTTTATCTTGGTATTTTGATATCTGTCCATTTGCCTTTATGAGGTCTTTTTTCACCTGTTTCAGACTATCAATTACGTGACTTTTTAATTTTTGCAACCAGATTCTTTTGACCACTTCATAGTTTTGATAGTTACTGGATTTTCTCATGATATAATCAAACTGTTCGCCAATGCTCCCTTTTTCCAAGGTTTCTTCTTTCATAATAGGTGATTGTGCATGTGAGAAATACAATCCGAAGAGGAAAAATAATACGATAAGAATTTTAACTTTTTTCATGTGTCTATTTGTTTGTTATTTAAATTCGGTTGTATAAAACAAGCTCTGACAAAACGAATAATTTCTCTACAAATTTATTACCGAAGTTGTATTTTAAGCTTGAATTATGTAGTTATAACCGTTCTACAAAAATAATATTGTATTTTCAATAAATAAACACATTTCTGTTAAATTTTACATTTTATACCGCACAAAACATTTTGTATCTTTGATGAAATACATAAACACACAAAATCACAAGGGATGACAAACCATAAATATCATTTGGGATTCTTTCCCACTCCAATTCATCAACTGGAAAAATTATCAAAAATTTATAGCAATTATAATATCTATATCAAACGAGATGACCAAACCGGATTAGCTTCGGGAGGAAATAAAACGAGGAAACTGGAATATTTAATCCGGCAGGCACTAGACAAAGATTCTGATATCGTGATTACTGCCGGAGCACAACAATCCAATCATTGTAGACAAACCGCTGCCGCTTGTGCCGTTGCAGGAATTGAATGTCATCTGATGCTTCGAGGTACGAAACCGGAAATTTATCAAGGAAATTTGTTGCTATCTCACTTATTAGGTGCAAAAATTCATTTCACCGGAAACGATAAAAAAGAGATAGATTTAAAAACATTGAGCAAAAAATTGGCACCAAAAAAATCTTATATTATTCCATACGGCGGATCTAACATTACCGGAGCAATGGGATTTGTTGATGCCGTAAAAGAGCTCAAACAGCAATTAAACAAACAAAATCTGAAAATTGATTATATTTTTTTAGCTTCCAGTTCAGGAGGAACACAAGCGGGCTTAATGCTTGGAATGGAGTTGTATAACCTTGACATTAAATTAATTCCGATAAAAATAGACAAATCCGAAACAAATGATTTATCTCTGGAAGAAGCCATTCTAAAAATATTAACAACCGGATGTAGATTATTGAATATCAAAAAAGAATTTAATCGCTCAGATATCAAACTGAATAAAAATTATAATCAAGCCGAGTATGGTGTGCTTACACACAGAGAAAAACTTGCCATTAACGAACTGGCAAAACATGAAGGAATTCTTTTAGATCCCGTCTATACGGGTAGAGCTTTCTATGGCATGATGGATATTCTAAAACAAAAAATACTCCAATCTGGTTCAAATGTGTTATTTTGGCATACCGGCGGCTTACCTGCACTATTTGAATATGCGAAAGATTTTTAATTGAAATCAAAATTATCTGTTGTTCATTCGCTTTTTAACTTAAATTTGCATTATAATTATTTTGATATGTTAGTTGATAAAAAAACCAAAATTGTTGCCACTTTAGGACCGAAAACAGAAAAGAAAAAAACCAAAACTAAAATGGTGAAAAACGGTGTAAATGTTTTTCGCATCAATTTTTCACATGCTGATTATGACAGCGTAAAAACACAAGTCAAACAAATCAGAGAAATATCCAAAGAACTCAATGTAGGTATTGCCATACTTGCAGATTTACAAGGTCCTAAATTGAGAATTGGAAAAGTTGAAGACGGCACATTTCTGAACGATGGAGACATTTTGACCTTTTCCACTATCGAAAAAGTCGTTACAACCAATCAAAATAAACAAGCTTATATCACTTATAAGCAACTACCTAAAGATGTGAAAACCGGTGAAATTATTTTGGTCGACGACGGAAAAATTCAACTGGAAGTCATCAAAACCAATGCCATCAATACCGTAAAAACAAAAGTGATTGAGGGTGGAGCGCTTTCATCAAAAAAAGGCGTAAATCTGCCTAACACAAAAATTTCGCTTCCCGCATTAACCGGCAAGGATAAAAAAGATTTAAAATTTGCTTTGGAACAAGGTGTTGATTGGATTGCATTATCGTTTGTGCGATCTGCAAATGACTTAATTCTACTCAATGACTACATCAAAAAGCTATCTGACTATAAAACTCCCGTAATTGCTAAAATTGAAAAACCTGAAGCTGTTGCCAATATTGATGAAATCATCAAACATTGTGACGGTCTGATGGTGGCTCGAGGAGATTTAGGCATTGAACTACCGATTGAACAAGTGCCCTTGATTCAAAAAAAACTAGTCTATTTGGCAAAATTGAACAGCAAACCCGTCATCATTGCCACACAAATGATGGAAAGCATGATTGAATCTGCCATTCCAACACGTGCAGAAGTAAATGATGTTGCCAATTCTGTGATGGACGGGGCAGATGCCGTGATGCTTTCAGGAGAAACTTCTGTGGGCAAACACCCTGTTAAGGTAATCAAACGAATGACTAAAATTATTCAACAAGTTGAAGATTCCAGTCTTATTAAAACACCCGATAAACCGCCCGTTGAAAAAAACGAACGATATATTTCCGAAATTGTTTGCTATAACGCCGCACAAATTGCCAGCAATATACACGCAAAAGCCATTACAACTTTAACTGCCAGCGGCTATAGTGCCATCACAATTTCGTCTTGGCGACCAAAATCAAAAATTTTAGTATTTACGGCAAACAGGCGACTACTCGATATGCTCAGCTTGCTTTGGGGCGTAACGCCGTTTTTCTATAATAAAAGAGAATCAACCGATCAAACCATTAAGGATATTGAAAAAATCGCCATGGAAAATGATTTGATTCGAGAAAACGATATGCTGGTGAATGTAACCTCCATGCCCCTCAACGAAAAAGGAATGGTAAATACTTTAAGAATCACAAAAGTATAGCAACTGAAATTTTCTTATTCCGGTTTTTTAAACAAATAATATAAATTAACCCCCACAATAAATGTGTTTGTGATGATAACCGGATAGGAGCCAATCAAAAAACCGTAGATCACAAATAGCAAACAACCTACGGAATTGAAAATTCTCAGTTTATTGATGTTTTTCATCATAAATGAAATCATCAACATTGCGCTGGCAACATAGCCTACCCATTCTATATATTCCGGTTTCATAAATTTTTATTTAGCATGCAAAGATAAGCAATATTGACTTGTTTTTTTTTATTCCAAAACAAATATTTATCTTTGGAGTGATTCTTGCATTTTGGATATCAAATAAGCATCTAAAAAATAAATATATAACCGGTACGTGCGTAAGGAGAAAGGAAAATGGTTATAAAGTTGTGAGTTTAAAATCTCGTTGTAGTTTTATTTTGGCGTGATTTTTTGTAAAAATCATGACAAAACATAATAAATTGATTAACAACAAAATATAAAGATATGAAACATTTAATCATTCTGTCATTGGTTGTGTTGGCAGTAACCAATTGTGCTTCAGGAAAAAATAACACAAAAAAAGATACTTCCATGACTTATCAAATTCTACTGAAAGGCTCTCACAGCAATGTGGAACAAGCCAAAAATGTTGTCATTAAAGACAAAAAGGAACTGACAAAATATTATGAACTGTATAACTCGGGGAGAGATCCGAAAATTCTTGTGCCTGAAGTTGATTTTGAAAAAAATATGGTCGTGGGAATTTTTTTGGGAGAACAAACTACCGGCGGATTTGATATTGAAATTCAAAGTATAAAAAATACCCAAGAACAGATGCAAATATTCTATAATGTAAAAGCTCCGGATGGACCGGCAATTATGGTAATGACCCAACCTTTTATACTCATTAAAGTCTCTAAAGTTGACTCAAAAGTCATTTTCAAACAAGTAAAATAATCATGTTTTTTGCTGAAAATCAACAGCTTATATAATTAATAAAACTTTAACATTTAAGCGCATTGCATATACCTTTATTTTATACATTTGCGGGCTTAAAAATCACTAATATGAATTTCAGAGAAATCTTTACCGCTACTATGGTTTTATTTGCCGTTATCGATATTATCGGCAGTATTCCGATTATCATCGACTTGAGAAAAAAAGTAGGACACATTCAATCTGAAAAAGCCTCAAGTGTTGCTGCTTTAATCATGATTTTATTTCTTTTTTTAGGAAAGGAAATTCTCAATTTGGTTGGAATTGACGTAGGCTCATTTGCCGTTGCCGGTTCTTTTATCTTATTTTTCCTTGCCATTGAAATGATTCTGGGCATCAAACTGTTTCACGATGACGCTCCCGAAACCGCTTCAGTGGTTCCTTTGGCATTCCCGCTCATTGCAGGAGCAGGAAGTTTGACATCTATTCTAACGCTTAGAGCAGAATTTCAAACGATCAATATTGCCGTGGCAATTATTCTGAATATGATTTTTGTTTATGCCGTTTTAAAATCTTCCGGAAAAATAGAACGACTTATCGGAAAATCCGGTATTGATATCATCCGTAAAGTTTTTGGTGTAATTCTTTTGGCAATTGCCGTTAAACTATTTACCACTAACATTCAAACACTTATCTAGTGTCAAGAGTATATTATCACCATACCAAATCTTGTTAATTTTACATTCAAAACCAAATTTATTAAAAATTCAAGCCTTGTCAAATTGACAGGGTTTGAATTTTAAATGCTAAACATTTTTTACATATGCTGCAGCAATTCGTGCCGCCAATTTAGCATTATTCAATACCAAGGCTATATTGGCATCCAAACTTCTACCTTGAGTCAATTCTTTGACCTTCGCCAACAAAAAAGGTGTGCTTTCTTTTCCTCTAATCCCTTTAGCTTTTTGATCCTTAAGTGCCAAATTTATTGCTTGTGTCATTTCTTCAAAATCCAATGAATATGCTTCGGGAATAGGATTGGCAATCACCACGCCTCCCTTGAGGTTCAAATCCCATTTCACCCTTAGCAATCGGGCAATTTCTTCAGGAGAGTTCATCTGAAAATTGAGTTTATAACCACTATGTCTGGTATAAAAAGCCGGCAGTTCATCTGTTTGATAGCCCAAAACCGGCACCCCTAAAGTTTCCAAATATTCCAAAGTCAATTCTAAATCCAAAATAGATTTTATTCCGGCACAAACCACAGCCACTTTGGTGTTTGCCAATTCTTGCAAATCTGCAGAAACATCAAAACTTTCTTGTGCGCCTCTATGCACGCCGCCAATGCCGCCGGTTGCAAAAACCTTGATGCCTGCCAATTGTGCTGCAATCATAGTGGTTGCAACAGTTGTTGCTCCTGACAAAGCATTTGCCAACACATAAGCCATATCTCTACGGCTTGTTTTCATCACATGAGTAGCTTGTTTTGCTAAAAATTCAATTTCTTTGTCCGACAAACCTATTTTTATTTTTCCATCCAACAAGGCTATTGTTGCCGGAATTGCTCCATATTTTCTCACTTCATCCTCTACACGTTTGGCAGTTTCATAATTTCTCGGATAAGGCATGCCGTGAGAAATAATGGTCGATTCCAAAGCAACCACGGGCTGTTGATTTTTTAACGCCGCTTCAACATCAGGGTGTATATCTAGATATTTATTCATTTTCTATAATTTTTCTAATATTTTCAAGCTTCATTTCAGGAGATACCGCCAACTCATGAGCTACGTTTATGCTTGCGCTTGCCATGCCATAAATTGCCATTTTGTCTATATCCAATCCTAAAGCATCCGCACAAATCAGACCGGCAACAAAAGAATCGCCTGCTCCAATGGTGTTTACCACTACTGAAACAATAGGTTTTTTCATGTGAATCAATTGATGGTTTCCATAAACAACGCCATCTTTTCCCAAAGTGATGAATATATTTTTGACACCTTTATTCAGAAAAAATTGTATCAGCCTGTCATAATCCGATTCATTTTCAACTTTAATATCACTCAGCATTTGAGCTTCCAAAAGATTCGTTTTGAGTATGTATAATTTTGATAAAATATCTTTCACTCTTAAAGCTTTTTTTCCGGAAACCGTGTCTACAACATATTTTTTGTCAGGAGCGTGATTTACAATGGTTTGCAATATTTTTTTTGGCATATTGGTTTCCAAAACAACCAAATCTGCCGCTTGAAGTGTCTCTAATTTTGATAAGATAAAATCATCGGAAATTTTATTGTAAACACCCATTGCCGAAATGCCAACTGCCAAATCATTATGCTCGTCCATAATCGCCAAAAATGTTGCTGCGGATGAATTTTTGAGAAAAAGACTATCGTCAATTCTGATGTTCAGATTTCTACATGAGTCAATGATATAAGAACTCAAAGGATCATCACCAAAAACACTGATCAAATTAACATCAAAACCCAAACGAACCAAATTTTCCGCTATATTCCTTCCAACTCCCCCCGAACTTGTCTTCATACTACCGATATTTGCATCTTGATAGATCAGTTTGTCTCTTGTAAATCCTGTTATATCAATATTTGAAGCGCCAACCACACACAATTTTTTGTGCAAATACATAAGTAAAATAATTTTCGATAAATTTACGAGATATTGGCAAATTGACCTAATTTTTATACATTTACATACTTTAAAAGTACAGCATAATGCGCAAATTTGATTCTATTTTTTTACAAAAACACTCAATTATCGGAATGATTCATGTTCAGGCTTTGCCCGGAACGCCTCGATATCAAAACGATATCAATGCCATCATTGACAAAGCTGTTGAAGAAGCCGTTTTATATAAAAATGCAGGCATTGATGCATTGATGATTGAAAATATGCATGATATTCCTTATCAAAAAAACGAGGTAGGGCATGAGATTTCCGACATCATGGGGCTCATTGCTTTTCTGGTCAAAAAAGAGACTTCTTTGCCTCTGGGCATCCAAATCTTGGCAGGTGCTAATAAAGCCGCTCTGGCTGCCGCAAACACATCCGGTGCCGATTTTATCCGAGCAGAAGGTTTTGTCTTCGGACATTTGGCAGATGAAGGCTACATTGACAGTCAAGCCGCAGAACTTCTGCGCTATAGAAAACAAATTGGAGCGGAACATATTGCTGTTTTCACGGATATAAAAAAGAAACACAGCTCTCATGCTATTACTGCAGATTTGAATATTGCAGAAATTGCCCGTGCAGCCGAGTTTTTCTTGTCTGACGGATTGATTGTCACCGGAATGCATACCGGAACAATGGCAGATTTATCAGAAGTGAAATCCGTGAAAAAAAATACAAAACTGCCCGTTTTTATAGGATCCGGTGTAAATATTGATAATCTTAGCACTTTTCTTCCCGTCTCTGACGCCATGATTGTCGGTTCATATTTCAAGAAAAATGCTTATTGGAAAAACGAAATAGACACCAAACGCATTCATAACTTTATGGAAAAAGTAAACAAATTACGATCCTAAATTATTTTTATAGTCGTTATGCCCGAATCGGAAAAAATATCAATTCAAACACTTATTGACCAAATGGGTACGGCACAACGTAAAAACAGACTGAAAGCCGCTGAATATATTATTGAGCATCCCGAATATTTTAAGGATTTATTGGATTTGGTTTTTAAGGTTAAATATAAATATCACTACAAAGCCGCTTGGATCTTGGAGTTTGTTTTAGAAAAAAATCTAAACTGGTTGTTTCCACATCTGGATTTTTTCACTAAAAATCTCTATCTTCTAAAAAACGACAGCGCCATACGACCAATTGCAAAAATTTGCCAATGCTTGGCCACCGCCTATATGAAACAAAAAAAACTCATATATATTCATCATCTTGAACATAAATATATCGAGCGGATTGTTGAAACCGGATTTGATTGGATGATTGGAAACTACAAAATAGCATCACAAGTTTATACGATGGACACACTTTATTATTTTGGATGTATTCCTTTGGAAAATTATGAGTGGATACATCCGGCATTAAAAAATATCATTTTGCAAAATTCCGCATCAAAAAGTGCCGGCTATCAAACTCATGGAAAGAAAATACTTAAATTAATTTAAAACAAAAACCCCCGACAAAATATTCATCGGGGGTTTGATATTTATTTTTTTGTTAACTAGAACTTGGCATTAAATCCTAAACCGAATATTTCTTTAAATTGAATTTCTTGCAAAGCATCATCATCATACAGTGTATGAAAACCCAAGTTGGCAGAAATATATTTATTGATTGCGGCAACTAGATTTAATTGATAATCCACATCGACGTTTTGTGGGTTTTTTAAATAGTTTGTATATAAGCCTAGAATATTTTCAACAGAAATATTTTTCATCAAATCAAATTTATAATATCCATTGATTGCCATACCTAATTCGTATCTTGAATTTTTTCCGGGGTCAACACCATAAGCGCCCGCGGCAGAAAGTGCATCATCCATCACAAAAGTCATTTTTGAAGTTAAGGGTGCAAAATTCACTTTCAGATTGTCATGTTTTTTCCACAACATTCCCGGACCAAAACTTAGATATGCCGGAGCAAAAAGTTTTGAAGTGGTTGCTTTTGGCGTCACTTTATAATCATAACCATCTGAAAATTGCGTTTTAAAATCTCCAAAGAAGGAATAGTACCAAGTTTTTGACGCTTGCTTTCCGTAAACGGAGTTAATTTCAAAACGATCATCTGTTTTTTTGGTTAAATCTGAAATCTTGCTTAAACCATAAGCGGCAATCACTTTGGTATCCCAAATTGATGTCGCTTTTTTATAATTAAAGTTGTAGTTAATCAGCGCATTTCCGGCAATTGAGTTTTCACCTCCTTTGATCCAGTTACTAAAAGAGGCTTGATTGAACATCAAACTAATATTTCCTTCATTGTTCCAGCCTTCTTTTACTTCTTCTTTTTTGTCATCTTGAGCTTGTGATATAAATCCAATCATCAACAAAGCTATAATCATAATTTTTTTCATTTCTTTCATTTTAATAGTTGTTTAAAACGCAAATATAAGACAAAATTATATTTTATAATATTCTCGCGCAATAATCTCAATTTCGTTATACCAATTTTCTCCGAATTTTCTGGTTAGGGGTTCTTTTAAAAATCGATATAGTGGCACTTGCAATTGCTTGCCTAATATACAGGCATCACTGCAAATGTCCCAGCTATCATAATTCACCGCTTGAAATTCTGTAAAATCTTTCACGCGAATGGGATATAGATGACAAGAAATAGGTTTTTTCCAGTCTATTTTACCGGCGTTATAAGCATTTTCAATACCACATTGATAGACTCCTTTTTCATCTCGCACAACATAAGCACATTCTTTTTCATTGACCAACGGTGTGGTCAAATCTCCTTGTTTGTCAATCACATATTTGCCGTGCCGTGCAATGGCGGCAATACCGGAACCGTTCAAATAAGGTTTTATTCGATCAAATATTTTGTCTAAAATCTTTTTTTCTTCCTCTAAAAGCGGTGCGCCGGAATCACCTTTTACGCAACAGATTCCCTTGCAGGCGTTCAAATTGCACACAAATTCTTTCTCAAACAAATCCTCAGTTACTAAAGTCTTTCCCAGTTGAAACATCTTTTAAAAATTTGAACAAAAATAGAATATTATTTCATACGATAAATGGTGTTGAATTTTAAAAACCATTACATAAATTACTTATGAATAACACAAATGAAAAAGTGGTAAGATTCAGATGTATTATGCTTATAATTGCTTGATATAATTTTCCACCAATTTTTCAATGGCAATTCTCACATCTTTATGTTTTCCCACAAACATATTAGACATCACCGAAAATGCATAATATCTACCCGAGTTCCCCTTAAAAATTCCGACATAGTTTCTCACCTTGCTCACAGAGCCGCTTTTAACCCATACTTGTTTCTGAACCGGAGAATTTTTTAAAAAATATTTGGCATAGCCGTCTTCGCCGCCATGAGGTAAAATGTCCAAAACCCTGTCTCTTCCCAACTTTTGTGTCATCAATCTCAAAAAGTTGGTCATTTGTTTTGGATGCACCAAATTATCGGGAGCCAAACCACATCCGTCTTCCAAGTCTGCTCCTTCAAAACCATATGCCTTAAAAAACCGATTGATTTCTTCTTTATTCAAGTAGCCCGCAGCAGGTTTGTCTCCTTGAATCAGCAACCAAGCAAAGGCTTCGCTGAAATGATTCAAACTATAATCGTTGGTTTTTTTTGCCAACTCCAACAAAGGTTTTGACTGATGTTTCCAAATGAGTTTGTCATATTTTTTTTGTTCATATTCAACAAGAATTTTTTCTGATGAGATTCCTGCATCTTTCAATCTTTTTTGAAAAATTTTCAGAAAAGACATAGGAGGGTTCGGAATGCCGGCTTTAATCTTGAAATTGCCTTTCCCCGCAGGGATTGTGCCGAGAATATAACGTTTCATCATATAGGGAGCGCCAAAAACATAGGCTTCGTCATCTGTGTCTGCTGCAGCAGTTTTCACTTTTGAAATTAGTTCAAATCCGGGAATATCCGGAACAATTTTCACCACTCGGGTTGTTTGCCCCGCTTGCTCATTGCGCTCCAGATAAACATCTGCTTTGTTGTCTCTAAAATTGAAATTCCATGCGCCGGTGCCATAATAATTCCCTATATCTTCAATCGGCCAACTTCCGGGTGCCGGATAGCGCCATCCTCTGAGTTGCATGATAATATTGCCTTGTATTTTTTTAATATTTTTTTTCTTAATTTTAGAAATAATCGATGTGATATATTCATTGTAATTCTCGTCAAATTTCAAGGATGCAAAACTAGGATCGCCACTTGGAGAAAAAATCAAATTGCCAAACAAAGTTCCGTTTTTCACTTCACCATCTTGGAAAAGACTTGTTTTATACCGAAAAGATTCTCCGAATTTTTCAACAACTGTCAGTGTATAGAGTATTTTCAAATTAGATGCAGGCGCCAAATTCTGATTAGCCTGCTCCGACACAAGTGTTTTTCCTGTTTCCAAATCTATGATGGAAACGCCTATATGAGCACCTTTCAGAACAGGAGTGTTCTTAAAAATTTCCAACGCAGACAATTTTTTTACAATTGGTTTTTGGTTGATTTGCTGTGAGCTACATGCCTGAAAAATCAGCAGAAAAGCAAAAATTGATAGTTTTTTCATATATTTATATTTCATCATTATTCAATTTATTCTCTTTACCTTTCTTTATTAAACATCATTTCAATTTACACTAATTTGTATTATTTTGTAAACATGGGATGATAACTTATAACTTTCAGAATCATTTTGCTCTCCAACTTTATAAACTTTCAACTTTACGAACTTTCTCCTTTAAACTCATAATCATCCGACTTTTTCAATTCTGTATATTTTCCGGATTATCGCCCCGCAGCTTTCTGAAACGCACACGCGCATCCGTAAACCAAAAACTCCCGGGGTATTCCATGATGATTTTTTTATATAGTTTCTTTGCTGTTTCTTCGTCTCCCAATTTGTTTTCACTGATATATGCCATTCTGAACAACGCATCATCTTTGAAAAAATTTTCTGTTTCAATGCTCATAATCATCTGATAATTTTTCATGGCTGAATCAAATTTTTGCTGTTGCTCATAAATTTTTGCCTGCAACCAAAGCGCGTCGTCTTGGATGAGTTGTCCCTTAAATTCTCGATTGATACTATCGAGTATTTGAATGGCTTTCTCCGGATTTTTTCTAAAAATTTCAAACTTGGCACGCGCCAATTTTTTGAGTCCCGTATGCAAAGTGTCGCCTTGCTCTTTATTGTTGATAATCACCAAATCCAAGTCAAGTGCATCATTGGCAATTAAATCACTCGCTATGGATTTAACCGCCTTGAGCTGATCATGTGCCCATTCTACGTCTCCCTGAAAAAACGAGGCTCTTGCAATATCATAGGTTGCTTTATAGGATAACTCATTATTTGGAAAATCTTGTTGCACTTGTGTATAAAGAATCAGCGCTTGGTTGAACTGATTTTTATACAACAAAATGTCCGCTTGTTTCATCTTTAGCAATGCACGTTGTCTTTTGGGCATATTGATTTTTGAAAGGTTTTTTAATATAGACAAAGCTTTTTCGGATTGATTGAAATGAAAAGCCAAAAAATCCGCATATTGAAGCTGTAAGGATATTTTATTTCTTTGACTCCATTCTTCCTTAATATAAGTCTCAAATTGTTGCATTATTTCTTGCTTCCGTGTTTTACTTAAAAGATTTCTTGTGTCGATTTTTAACAAAGCTAATTTACTCAATTCACTGAAAATCTGTGTTTTATCTTCCTTCACGACAAATTTATAAATTCTTTTGGCTTCATCATATTTCTTACTGTATTTTGCCGTATTTGCCAAATGATAAATCTCACTGATGCCTGCTTGTTCTTGTCTGTATAGGCTTTTGAGTTGCAGAAAAGCCTTTTTATATTCTTTTTGTTGCACGTAGAGCCAATGCAAGAGTCTGTACCATTGCGGTTGCGGATTGAGTTTAATTTCGTTGATTAACAGATCTTTGAGAATTTGATTTGCTTCATTTGCCACATCCTGACTGATATATCGTGCAAAATAATATTTCACTCTGGCATCTGATTTAGGATTTCTCTTGATTATTTCCAAATAAGCTACAAACATTTGCTCAAGCATATTTTTCTCAGCATAGATTTGAGCAATTTGGTAAAAATGATTCGAATTATTGTCTTTTTGAACAGCAGTTTCATAGACCTTTAAAGCATCGTCTAACAAATAGTGCTTCATAAAAGCGTTCCCGACCGAATAGATAAAAAATGGTTTTTTAATAGCCGCATGAATGGCTTTATCATAATATTTTCTCGCTTTGATACTGTCTTTTTGCAACTGATAATTATAGCCCAAATAAACCCAAAGATATGGCTTATTTGTCCTTGTTTTTTTCATTTTTGCTTCGATAAGTTTTCCGGAGATATCATATTTCTCTGCAGATTGATACGCCTTTATCAAAGCCTGAAAATAGTTTTCGTTATAAGGCGCTTGCTTATACAACAACTCATATTCATAAATCGCCTTATTCAAATTTCCCTCGTCCAAATACTTTTTTGCCAACTCCGGATTTTGAGCATAAATTGAAAACGAGAAAAGAAAAATGACAATGCATGTATAAAACTTCATAAGCACAAAGTTAAAGAATATAAAATAAGTAACGAATGATAATATCAAATGCCTGTAGTGTTTGAGAATATTTCTTCCATTTCAAAGAATACACAGAAAAACATAATACAAAAACGATTCGTAATTTATTGTTAATCAGCTTGTTGTGATTTTGGCATGATAGTTGATTTTTATTAGGCGCAACCCTAAAATCAATTGCTATGAAAGTTTATGAAATGTATGAACGCCTAAAAAGAAAGTCTGTTGAATTATTATCAAAAGGATTGTTTAACGAATATTTCGACACTTTAATGACACTTTCAAAATTAGAAAAACAAATGATTGAAATGACCAGATTGAACTAGTCATCATTCAGATACAATATAAATCACATTGTTTTATTTTTGAGTTATCAACTTGAGTTATATTGAAGTCCCTAAAAAATTCCTGCTTTTGCGGGAATTTTTATTTTCCTCTCATTTTATCAAAAAAAATTTTAAGCATGGATTCGCTTTCATCTGCCAAAATTCCCTCTTCAACCTGAGTCTTCGGATGCACTTGACAACCCCAATGTGAATAGCCCCGTTTTTCATCAGATGCAGCAAAAACAATCCGACCGATTTGAGACCAGAAAGCTGCTCCCGCACACATCTGACAAGGTTCCAATGTCACATAGAGTGTACAATCTTTCAAATATTTAGAACCCAAAAAATTTGTTGCCGCTGTGATTGCCAACATTTCTGCATGCGCTGTGGAATCATTTAAGGTTTCCACCTGATTATGTCCTTTGGCAATAATCTGATTGTTACACACAACCACCGCTCCAACCGGAACTTCACCTTTTTGCAAAGCCAAATCGGCTTCTTGCAAGGCTTTTTTCATAAAATAGATGTCATCAAAAGGGCTAATCATCAATCTAGTTTAGGTTATCGGCAAGTTTTCTAAATTCTTTCTTTGGATCGGCGTGTTTATATAAAACCCTGAAAACAGTGTCGATAATCGGCGTATTGGCTGAGGCATCATGTTTATTTTTATTGATTTTATATGCAGATTTTGCCGCATAATAACCCTCGGCAATCATGTTCATTTCCATCATGGCGGATTTTACGGTATATCCTTTTCCAATCATACTCCCAAAGGTTCTGTTTCTACTGAAAATTGAGTATGAAGTCACCAATAAATCTCCTAAATAAACGGAGGCGTCTATATTTCTTTTTCGATTATCAACATTTTTCTTGATAAAACGTTTCATTTCGCGAATAGAGTTTGAAATAAGAACTGCCTGAAAGTTGTCTCCATATCCCAAACCATGAGCAATTCCGGAGGCAATGGCAAAAACATTTTTCAGCACGGCAGACCATTCAATTCCATATATATCTTTGGAATATTTGGTTTTGATATAATAACTCGACAAAAATTCAGACATTTGTTTTGAAAATTTTTTTCTTTTGGCACCAATTGTCAAATAAGATAAGCGTTCCATGGCAACTTCTTCGGCATGACAAGGTCCGGCAATAATACCCAAATTTTTATCTTCAACATCTTTATACTTTTTCAGATGTTCACCAAGAATCAAAAGGCTTTCCGGAATAATTCCCTTTACTGCAGAAAAAACTTTCTTATTTCTTAGACTTTCCGTCAATTTATCCAACTCTTGTTTGATAAAAGCTGATGGAATGGCAATGATAATATAATCGGCATAGGCAACAACTTCGTTAATATCATTGCTTATTTTGATTTTGTTCATATCAAACAGAACTTGCTGAAGATATTTCGGATTATGCGCATGCATTTTCAGGTGTTCTAAAGTGTAAGGACTGCGTACGTACCACGCCACTTCATCTAGGTTTTCAACCAACATTTTCATGATAGCCGTTGCCCAACTTCCACTTCCCAAAACCGCTACTTTAGGTTTGTTTTGCATTATTTTTGATTTTTGGTTACACAAATATAACAAATCTCAAAGCATCTTTTGGCATGCTCTTTGATTTTATTCATTTGATGAAAAAATTAGCCCGTATATTATTCCTGATTGTTATAGCAACAAACCTTTCTTCTTGTGTGATAGAAGAACACCATGATTTGGCAGACAATGTCAACCAAATTTCATTGGGACAACTCATTCAGTCTTATGATTTGTGGTATGTTGATTTTGGCAGTACCTCGGGAACCGGAGATATTCCTTTTCTCTCCAGAGCATTTACGCTTAGTTTTATGAATGACGGGCACGTATATGCCAACAACAACATTGCCGGAATCGGTGTGACCGGAAATGGTTTTGGAATTGATATCGGCACTTTTGCGGTATTTAACAGAAACGGGATACTGGAAGTGAATCATATCATTGACGGAACCGTTCCTCTGGAAGTCAGACAACTTTCTCTAAACGAAATAGAACTCTATAGCCGAAGCGAAAACGTAAAATATATTTTGATTGGCTATCAAAAATCCGAATTTGACTATGACAGATTGTTTTATGAAAACATAACTTATTTCCTGCAAGAATACGAAGCTTGGTCGAAAAGTTATCAGGAAGCATCTCTGCCTTCTCCGTTTAATTTTGAAAATATTTTAAATTTCTATGCCGGTTCCAACGCTGATATTTTCAGAACATCGGAAGATACACCCAACACACCGATTGCTAACATCTTATGGAATTATTCCGGGACATATTCTGTCTTGAATACGTCTGCACAAGATGTAAAAAGATTGGAATTGAGCTATACGAGTGTTTCCGGATTTGAAAAGTTTGAATTGACTATTTTAAACGATCAAAAAATAAGACTTCAAAACTTATTCACAAACAATGTATATGAATTTGAAGGTCGCGGTTATATTCAATACCTCCGCCCTCAAAGAAATCTAAGAACAAGTAAAAAAATTGAAAAAAATCACTTCTTAAAAGTTTAGCTAACAATTGTTAGTTAATGGTTGGTTATTTGGTTTGTTACTCCCTTGTTATCTTTATGATGCAAGGGAGTTTTATTTTTCTTTCACCAATTCTTCATATCTCACCGGCTTATGTGATGCCACCCAAGATCTATAGTCTTGATAGCCGACTTTGTCTTGATAGGCTCTTGACACTTCCCAGATATGATCAATCGAATAGTTATCAGGAATATCTCCCGAAACAAAATCTTCCAAGATATTTTTAACTTTTTTATCGGTTTTGGAAACAACTTCTTTGTTATAGGCTTCCAATTCAATATCAAAAGCTTGTGTATTTCTTTCAAAATAGATATCGACCAGTTGCTGAGTGACTTTTGAACCATGGTCTTTAGCTGTTTTGATATTCCCTTTTCCGGTCACCGCGTTTCCAATGGCAAAAACATGTTCGTAGCCATATATTTGAGAAGAATCTTTGTCAGTGGTTTTAATACGGTCTCCTTCATAAGCTATTCCGGCAATGGGTTCCGGAACACTCCCTATTGAAGAAATGACTTGTTCTGTATTTATTGACATGGTCTCTCCTTCGATAAAATAGAGTTTGGCTTTTTCATCCGTTCTGTATTTTTGAAGAATCAAAGCCTTAAGTTTTCCGTTTTTCTCGATATAATCAACGGGCGTTGCTTCCGGAATAAAATGAAAATGAAATTTTTTCATATAATTATCCAGAATCTTTTGTGAAACTTTTTGTGCTTTTTCTCTGGCTTCGGAAGAACCTCCCTGCGGTTGTTTTAAAGGCATGTGTTTTGCTTTTCTTCTATAGACCAATGTGGCTCCTTTAATGCCTAAATCTTCATATTTAATATCAAATTGTTCCAAATATTTGTCAATGCCTTTTTTCTCCATCTCAAATTGGTTCACTCTTACATTCGGCATCTTGTTTTTGAGAGCTTTTTCAACCAATTCCATCATCACAATCTTGATCACATCAAGCGAGGCTAATCCGCCGCCAACCACCACAACACCGTCTTTGATATCATATTTCTTTCCTTTATAATCCGGCTCGTGATAATGGTTATACCATTTCAATAAATCATTTTGATAAATCAATTGTTTGTCTCTGAGCTTCTCAATACAGGGAACCGGCAGCGGTCTGTCTTTCCATGCACCATTGGCTAAGAGAATGGCAGAAAAACCCAAGTCTTCCAAATCTTGGAACGAAAAATCCTTTCCAATCTTGATATTCGGAATAAACCGAATGCCGTCTTGGTCTAATTTCTTATCGATTTCCGCTTCTTGCCGGTCTCGCAAGCCTACATGCCATTTAGGCAAACCGTCTTCCAACTTTCCGTAGGGTAAAGTGTTTTGATCAAAAACCAAAACTCTTATACCCAATTCAGACAACATATCGGCTGCTTCAGAACCGGAAACGCCTCCTCCTATAATGGCAACATAGTGACTTTCCTTCTGTGAAAGATCCAGAGTTTTTTTCCACATAATTCTACGATATTTGGATTGATTTGTTATACAAAGATAATCAAAAGCGTTTTTTCCGTTTAATATTTCGTATTTTTATTTTTTTATTTTTCCAATGCAATCAATGAAGAGTTTTTTGGTCTTTATACTTATGAATTTTTTCCTGTTGAGCTTCTCACAACAACCTGAAACAGACAGTCTGACAATTATGTTTGTCGGTGATATCATGAGTCATGGTCCGCAGATTAAATCTGCTTATGATCCCATTGCAAAAACCTACGACTATACGGAGAGTTTTAGATATGTAAAAAATATTTTTAAGCAAGCGGATTTTGTTGTCGGAAATTTAGAGACTCCTCTAGGCATCAAACCTTACAAAGGTTTTCCTGTTTTCAGTGCGCCTCCGGCATTGGTTGTTGCTTGCAAAGATGCCGGAATCAATGTCTTGGCAACCGCAAACAATCACGCTTGTGACAAGAAAAAGAAAGGCATCTTAAACACTTTGGATATTTTAGATTCTTTAAGCATTTCACATTTTGGAACTTACAGAGATGTTATCGCCCAAGATTCACTCACCCCGCTGCTACTAAAAAAAGGAGACTTCCGGATAGCTTTGCTCAATTATACCTACGGCACCAACGGAATGCCCATTTCTCCTCCGACAAGAGTGAACTTGATTGATACACTGAAAATCAAAAGAGATATCGACATTGCCAAACAGGCAAAATCAAACTTGATTATCAGCTTTATGCACTGGGGCACACAATATCAAGATCTGGCAAACAAGTCTCAAAAGAAACTTGTCACGTTTCTTAAAAAAAATGCTGTGAACATGATTGTCGGTGCACATCCGCATGTTGTGCAACCTATGATTTTTGAAAAAGACACATTGAAAAACAAAACTTCTTTAACTGCCTATTCTCTAGGCAATTTTCTCTCCAATCAGAGATACTTCCGTAGAGACGGTAGTCTTATTTTAAAAATCAAACTAAGGATAAACGAACAAAATCGGGTTAAAATCCAAAAAGTATCTTATATCCCTATTTGGGTATATAAATACAAGAAAGAGAAAAGAAATCATTTTGAAATTCTTCCTGTCAAAATCTTTAAAAACAAACCTGAATACTTTCTCGACTACAAAGACTACAGTCAAATGCTTAAATATTCAAATCATTTGAATCAGTTGATGAAAAAACACGGCAAAAATATATATGAAGAATCTGAATAGTTTTATTCTTCACGTAAAATCTTGTCTATTTTATGTGTTTTCTGTTTATATTTCGTTTTTATCATCTTGCCTTCGGTATTCAGCATTTTATCAGAGGGTGATATGAACATTATTCCCAAATTCAAGCCTCTTAGAACGAATAATATCCCCACAAAAACAACGGCATAAGGAATGAGTTTATTGATTTTATTTCTGACCGATACCGATACGAAATTGCCCAGATATATTGCCAGTGTCATCATAGGAGAAGTTCCCAGTCCGAAAATGATCATATACAAGGCTCCTAGATAAGCATCTCCCGTTGCCATGGCGCCAACCAATGCCAAATAGACTAAACCGCAAGGAAGAAGTCCGTTAAAAAATCCTATTATATAGAACCCTCCGGTTGATTTATTTTTCAAATAAGCACTCAAAGAGTTCTTAATAAAATAGACAAATTTATTCCATCCTGCCAAAGGCTTCAACCTAAGCACTTTTGATGATGGCACAAAAGCCAGAATAATCATCAGAAGTCCCATAATCAATGAAACTTTTTGTTGGAATCCCACCAAAGAAATTCCTTTTCCCAGAAAACCAAATATCAATCCGATTGCTCCATAAGCCGTCATTCTTCCCAAGTGATAAAGCAATGTTTGAACAGACATTTTCGCTTTATTTGTTCTATCAACAGGAAGAATGAAAGCAATGGGACCACACATTCCCAGACAGTGGAAACTTCCCATCAATCCGAGTAATAAGGCAGTAAATAAAATTGACATATTTAATTTATTGTGAGTTTTTCTTCTTTGAAATAAGGCACTTCATTAATTTTCCAATCAATGGATACGTCCCATCTTCCCGAAACAAAATCCGATTTTGGAAACCGCATGAGGTTCGTGCTATCCAGTTTAATCGAAATTTTCTTATCTAGTTTTTTTCTATCCGGTTTATATAAAAATATTTCCCCTGACAACGCTTCTCGGTTAATATAAGCGGGAAAAATAACACTCAATCCGTCTTTATTATTAACAATTTGAACTTCCACGCTCATTGAATCTGCATTTTTTTTCTTTGCCAAAACATCTCCATATTTCAGTTCCTGCTCATAATAGTCTTTCACAACCAATTCATTTGTCTTGAGTTCCTGAAAAGAAACATAGAAAAAATATAGAAAAGTGGTCATAAATATAGCAAATACAATCACCAAACTCCATCCCCAATTCAATTTAAATTTTCCCATTTTTATAATTTATTTATAAATTTTATTATCTAGCCGGAGCCATGAATTGTGTTTCATACGAATCCATGAGTTTATCTCCTTGATAAATTCCGATTTTTATTTTTTTCTTTCCTTTAATCTTTCCTTTAGGAACATCGACAAAAATCATCACTTTCTTAATTTCTTCCTTATCCAAACTAACATCTGTTCCTCCTGAAATAATAATTTTTCCTTCTTGATCGATGAGTTTCACATCAAGATTTTTCATCGGAAGGTTTGTTTTGTTGATCAATGTCAAGTCATAATAATTCCTAACATTTCCATCTTGTAGTTCTGTATATATTTGCCCTCTGACACGAAGTACTTTGGCTTGTAAATCTGTTCTACTGGCAAATAAAGTGATGAAAACTCCCATCATCAGTGCCAATACTGCCGTATAGAATTTCACTCTTCCCGTAAAGATTTTGGCATGCCCTTCTTCTATGCTGGTTTTTGATGCATAGCGAATCAAACCTCTGGGTTTTCCTATGGAATCCATAATGGCATCACAAGCATCTATACAGGCTGTACAATTAATACACTCCAACTGGGTTCCGTTTCTGATATCAATTCCGGTTGGACAAACATGAACACATTGTTTACAGTCTATACAGTCTCCCAGACCTTCAGCCTCTCTATCCTGATTTTTTTTGACAGGACCTCTTCCTTTGCTGCTTTCTCCTCTTTTATAGTCATAAGAAACCATAATAGTATTTTCATCGGTCAAAACACCCTGCAATCTTCCATAGGGGCAAGCAATGATACAAACTTGCTCTCTAAACCAAGCATAGACAAAATAAAAAATTGTTGTGAAAATGAAAAAAGCAAAAAATGCTTTGAATTCTGCAAATGGATTTTTCCAAAAATTAATCACATAATCTCCTCCGGCAAAATAAGCCAACATAATGCTGACAATGACCAAAGAAAGCGCATAAAAAATAATCCATTTCAGTATTCTTTTTCCATATTTTTCAGCATTCCAAGACATTTTATCCAACTTGATTTGTTTCGGACGATCTCCCTCAATGGCATATTCGATTTTACGAAAAAGCATTTCCATAAAAATGGTTTGCGGACAAAGCCAACCACAAAAAATTCTACCGTAAACCACCGTGAAGAGTATCAAAAATACAAGAGAAATCACAGCGGCTAATGCCAGTAGATAAAAGTCTTGCGGAAAAAATGGTTTGCCGAATACGTGAAATCTTCTGCCCAAAACATCAAAAAGCATAAATTGTTCTCCGTTCACTTTAATAAACGGGCCGATGGCAAATAATATCAACATCAAGGCGCTGACAATGATTCTATAGTTATGAAACCTTCCTTTTGGTTTTTTAGGGTGTATCCAATTTCTTAAACCCTCTTCACTAATGGTTCCTATACTGTCTCTATACGTTTCTTTTCCTTGTGTGCTCATTACGAAAGATTTTTAATCAAAATAAAGCAGTCTTTTCAAACTGCTTTATTTTAAATATTTGTATATCAGTTATTTAACTTTTGTTACATGGTTTGCCTTCTGCAGCTTTTGCCTTGGCAGGTGTTGTGCCTTGAAGACTCAACACATAGCTGGAAACTTTTTGAACTTTATCCGCTCCAAGAGCTTTCCACGGAGGCATTCCTTTGCTTGTTCCGTCGGTAACCAATTTGAATACGGATTTGATATCACAACCGTAGATCCAACTGTTGTCTGTCAAATTAGGTCCTACCAAACCGCCTCCGTCAGCCAAATGACAAGCTGCACAGTTTTTGACGAAAATTTCTTTTCCTTCGTCCAAAGCAGCTTTATCTGTTAAAACCGTAACTGAATTATCATCAACTATATTATTGTCTTTTTTATATTTTTCAACAAGTGCGGTTGCTTTTTTTACCTCACGTTGATACTCGTCTGCTTGACTGTCTTTTCCCATCACCGTATAGTAACCAATATAAAATACAGAGATAATAACAGTGATAATAAATCCTATTGTCCACCACGGTGGAAGTGGATTATTCAACTCTTCAATGCCGTCAAAATCATGGTCGAGCTTGACGTCACTTTCTTGTTCTATTGGTGTGGCTTTGGTTAACTTTTTGATTAAGCTATCCCAAAATGATTCATTCTTTTTTGCCATAATCTAATTCGTTTTTATCGTTTAATGGATATTGTTTTATTTCATCTATGGTCTTAGAAGGCATTTTCATCACAAAGATTATTATTCCTATAAAAATGATAAAAAATATCACCAAAGGAACTATATCAAAGATGCCAATGCCCTCTTCAGAAGCCAGATAATGTTTAATGTTTCTAAGCATTAATATTATTTTTTAGTTGTATCGGTTCCCAATCTCTGCAGATAGGCAATCAAAGCAACGATTTCTTTTTTACTTAAATCAACATTTTCTTTTCCAAATGCTTCAGCATAAGCGGCAACATCTTTTACGTTGTTGCTCATCAAATCAGCTGCAATTTCTTTAGCTTGCTTTTCAAGAGCCGCGGGAGCACTGCTAATTTGTTCATCTGTATATGGAACGCCTACTATTCTTAAAGCTTTCATTTTTGCTTGAAGATTCACAGGATTCAAATCGTCTTTTATCATCCAAGGATACTTGGGCATGATAGAGCCATACATCATTGATTCAGGCTCATACATGTGAGAGAAATGCCATAGGCTAGGACGTTTTCCTCCTTCTCTGAACAAATCCGGACCGGTTCTTTTTGATCCCCATAAGAACGGATGATCATAAACATATTCTCCTGCTTTTGAATAAGGTCCGTAGCGTTCAACTTCTGAACGGAAAGGACGAATCATTTGCGAGTGGCAATTGTTACAACCTTCTCTGATATAGATATCTCTTCCTTCTAATTCAAGTGGTGAATAGGGCTGAACTGCCGCAATTTTCGGAATATTTGAATCGATAAAGATTGTAGGTATGATTTCTACCGCTCCTCCAACTGCTGCCACCAACAAAGCCAGTATTGTGAACAATACTCCTTTTCTTTCCAACCAATTGTGGAATTGTTCTCCTTTTTGTCTGCTTGCAGGTATAACTGCCAAGGGCGCAGCTTCTTCCAAAGTATCTTCTACTTTGTGTCCTTTCACCGTTTTTACCAAGTTATATACCAACATCAAAGAACCTATAAAATATAGTGTTCCTCCAATTGCACGCATATAATGCATTGGCAAGATTTCGGTTACGGTGTCCATAAATTCACCGTATTTCAAAGTACCATCGGGATTGAATTGTTTCCACATTAAAGCTTGTGTCCATCCGGCAATATACATAGGCACTACATAAAGCAAAATACCTATTGTTCCAATCCAAAAATGTTGGTTGGCTAGTTTGACAGAATACAATTTTGTTCTATAAAGTTTAGGAATCATCCAATATAGCATTCCCATGATAATGAATCCGTTCCAGCCTAAAGTTCCAACATGCACATGCGCAACAATCCAATCGGTGAAGTGTGCAATGGCATTCAAAGATTTGAAAGACAACATCGGTCCTTCAAAAGTACTCATACCATAGGATGTGATTGCTACCACAAACATCTTTAAGATCGGATCTTCCCGCACCTTATCCCAAGCGCCGCGAAGTGTCAACAATCCGTTGATCATACCTCCCCAAGAAGGGAAAATTAACATCAATGAGAAAATGGTTCCCAAGACTTGCGCCCATTCGGGAGTTGCAGAATACAACAAATGGTGAGGTCCTGCCCAAATGTATAAAAATATTAATGTCCAGAAATGAATAACCGACAATCTATAGGAATAAATAGGTCTTTTAGCCACTTTAGGAACATAATAATACATCAATCCTAAAATAGGTGTAGTCAAGAAAAATGCAACGGCATTATGTCCGTACCACCATTGTACTACGGCATCTTCAACACCTGAGTATAAAGAATAACTTTTTGTTAGTGTTGCAGGAATTTCAAGGTTGTTGAAAACATATAGCATCGCAATGGTTACTGCTGTTGAAAGATAGAACCAAATTGCTACATAGATATGGCGCACACGTCTTTTGATTACGGTTCCCACCAAATTCCAAGTAAATACTACCCAAACAAGCACCACCAAAACATCAATTGGCCATTCCAATTCGGCATATTCTTTTGATGTGTTCAGTCCGAGAGGATAAGAAACTGCCGCCAATACAATGATTAACTGCCAGCCCCAAAAATGAATTTTACTCAATGTGTCATTGAACATTCTTGTCTTCAATAAACGTTGTGTACTGTAATACACTCCGGCAAAAATACCATTACCCACAAATGCAAAAATTGCCGCGTTTGTGTGTAAAGGTCTTAGTCTACCATAGCTCAGCCAAGGTAGTCCTTCCATGTAATGTGGAAACCAATATAAATAGGCCACCATCAGACCGACTGTGAACGCAGTTACTCCCCAAATAACAGTTGCCCAAGAGAATAGTTTCACAATCTTGTCATCATAATAAAATTTCTGTTTTTCCATAAAAATTAATTTTGGTTAATTATCGTTTTTTTCTATTTTTTCTGTTGAATCGTCCATGAACTCATCTTCAAATAACATTCTCACGGAAGGTGTATAAGTATCTTCGAATTGCCCTTTTTTAACTGAAGCAAGGAACAAGACCAAGAAAATCAGCGCAATAATCAGACTGATAAATATGGTAAGATATAGTGCTATCATACTTGAGTTTACATAAACTTTACAAATATACATCTTTTTATAAAATACAAAAAGATATATTATTATTTTTATCTATTTCTTTTTCAGGCTGTTAGAGATTATATTTGTTAAAATTGTGACAAATATAACAATGGAAATAGAGCTAATCGGCATCAAAATAGCTGCAACAATCGGGGTTAAATGATTGGTAACGGCAAAGCTTAGACCTATGATATTATAGACAAATGCAATGGCAAAACTGGTGAAAATAATATGCTTGGTTTGTTTTGAAATTTTTAAAAATCTATCAAATATTCTTAACTCCGATGCTTTTAGAATTCCATCGCTTGAGGGGGTAAAAATATTGGTATTTTCCGAAACTGCAATTCCAACATCCGCTTGTTGTAGTGCTCCGGCATCATTAAGACCGTCTCCAATCATCATCACTATTTTTCCTTCCTCTTGCAAAAGCTGAATATAATCCATCTTATCATGAACAGATTGATTAAAATAATAGTTGACATCGGCAGGCAGTAATTTTTCCAAAACGGGTTTTTCACTGTCATTGTCTCCGGATAAAATGACTAGATCATATTTGTTTTTCAATCTGTCAAATAATGGTGATATGCCTTCTCTATAGCTTCCTGTAAAAATAAATTTTCCAATAATTTTATTGTTTTTTGCAAAATAAACACTCGTGGTTTCTGTTTCTTCAGATTTCATGGAAACGAAAGATACAGAACCCAATTTATACTCGTCTTTTCCTTGTTGAGCAAACATTCCTTTTCCTACTTTTTCCTCAATTTTATCCAAATTAATTATATCTATACTCTCATATTTTTGATAAATTAATCTGCTCAAAGGATGATTAGAAGACTTTGTCATGGTTTTAATCACAGATTTATCGGTCTCCGACAGAACTTTTCCATCATAATCTACTTTATATTTTTCTTGAGATGTTAAGGTGCCGGTTTTGTCAAAAACAATGGTATCTACTCTCGAAATAGCTTCAATAATTTGAGCATTTTTCAGATAGAATTGATGATATCCGAATTTTCTCAATATATTTCCAAAAGCAAAGGGTGCAGACAGTGCCAATGCGCAAGGACAGGCAACAATCAGAATGGCGGTGACCACCCAAATTGCGGTGCCAAAATTGGAGCTGACAGCCCAAACAATTCCAGATAATAACGCAATTGACAAAATAATGTAAGTGAAGTATTTACTGATATTATCCGTTAAAGTTTTGATATGTATTGCCTTGGAATCATGAAAGGCTTCTCTGCTCCACAGCTTGGTTAGATAGCTGTTATCAACATCACTGATAGCTTCTATTTCAATAAAATTTCCAATTTGTTTTCCTCCGGCAAGCAACTGGTCTCCAACTTGTTTTTCGACCGGCAAAGATTCTCCGGTCACAAAGCTGTAATCAATCAACGCTTTATTTTTCATCAAAATGCTATCAATCGGTATAATTTCTTCATTTCTGATTAACAAGCGGTTACCCGGTTCAATATCTTTGATTTCTATAATTTGTTCAGCATCATCTGTTATTTTTGTCACTGCTATCGGGAAATAGGACTTGTAGTCACGTTCAAATGATAAATAGTCATAAGTTTTTCTTTGAAAGAATTTTCCTACCAACAAGAAAAAAACCAAGCCTGTCAAGCTGTCAAAATAACCCGCCCCCGTTTTGCTAGTGATTTCATAAGTGCTACGCAAAAAAAGCACTGTAACTCCTAAAACAATCAAAATATCAACATTGACGATTTTTTGCATCAAACCTTTAATCGCCGATTCAAAATAGTCTCGAGCCGAATAGAGCACCACAGGAAGAGAAAGCCCAAACATAATCCAACCGAACATCGGACTGAAACGGTTTATCCAAAAACCTTCAGATTGAATATATTCCGGCAGTGCCATCAACATCACATTGCCAAAAGCAAAACCGGCAATAGCCAATTGATAAATCAATTTTTTATCAGACTTTTTTTTGTCCTTGTCCAGGTCGTCCAAACTGATTAGAGGAGGATAGGCAATAGATGCCAAAATTTCTACGATATTGCGCAAACTCACATGGTCTCCATTATAAGTAATTCGAACATTTTTTGTTGGAAAATTTACTTCAGAATTTGAAATATTTTTATTGAGTTGATCTAAATTCTCTAACACCCAAATACAGGAACTGCAATGAATGTTCGGAATATAAAAATTTACAACTTTTGTTTTGCCATCATCAAATTCCAAGAGTTTTTTTTCAATTTCAGGTTCGTCCAAATAAGCGTATTTTTGTTTGATTGTCGCATCAATTTCATCTGTTTTTATTCCGGGGGCTTCATTGATGGTATAATATTGTCCCAAAGAATTTTTATTCAATATTTCATAAACGGTTTTGCAACCGTTACAACAAAAAGGTTTGTCGTCAAACCAAACGGTTTCAGACTCGGTCATTTCCAAACCACAGTGATAACAAATCAGCTTTTCTTTTTTTGACATTGCAGGATATTGAATGGCAAATTTAAAACAATTCTAAATAAAAACCTCTGCAAATGCAGAGGTTTTTAATTTTATTTTATTAGTATTTACTTTTGCTTATTTCTTGAAATTATCAACCACACTACCTTTTTTCGTAGAATAGTTAATTTTCAAAGCATTTACTTTTCTAAGTTCTTCTTTAATATCGGTGATAATTCCCATACCCACATCTGCATCTGCTTTAAGAGATGTCAACATCAGGGGTTTTTCTTCCTCTCTCTTTGTTGCTTTCTCCGCCAGCACAAAAGGACCTACATCCTGCACTTCTCTAAAGTCATCGTTTAACTGAATTCTAGGTGCTTTTCCATATTTTGCTTGATATTTCGGAATAGGTTTCCCTACATAAATATAGGATACCAGCCCTTTTTTTTCAATTTTCTTAACCTGATCTGCACTGGGCATTTTCACCATTACTCTCTTTTCTCCGTTTTCACGCATCACCGTAGCCACCATAAAGAAGAACAACAACATAAACACGATATCAGGCAATGAAGCTGTGGATATCGCGGGGGTTCCCCCTTCTTTTTTCATTTTAAATTTACTCATAATCCTATCTTTTTGGTGTTGATTCTGCTATTTTCTGCGGATAGATTTCTTTCACCGCCTTTTGTTCTTCTTCGGTGAGTTTGTCAAAAGGCTTTCCATATTTCTTCTTAGCATACTTGTTTCTGATGATATCATAAGCTGCTATCAATTCATTATACACAGAGATAAACTCTTTATAAGTTGTTTCTCTGGCGTGTTTGACGCTGATTACCGCTTTTTGCGGATTGTCAGATGAATTGGGATCTTTTCCGTTGTTTGTGATGAATTCAATGGTCTTTTGACGCACATCTTTCACATCTGCAAACTCCCCTTCTATCATCATCTGATCTCTTCCGTTTATGTCTATTGACAAAACGTTTTTCTCCTTGATGATAGGCGGAGGCGGTGTATTTTTGTCCGGTGGAGGTGGCAATTTCCTTCTCACCCCATAGTTACTTTCCATGGTTGTAGTAACCAAGAAAAATATCAAGAGCAAAAAAGCAATATCCGCCATTGATCCGGCATTGATTTCTTCTAGTTTTCTTTTAGCCATTATTCTTCATTTTTTGATTCCAGCTCCACTTGTTGTCCTCCTTTGGGTGAACCCAGAGAACCAAGCAGTGGCGACAAAAACATAGTCAACAATGCAATTGCTCCCAGAATATAGAACATATACAATCCTGTATCTACCCAACCTGATGTAGATGCATCTGCAAATGTTGTTGGACCATATCTCACTTCCTTGTCAGAAGCAAAAACAAATCTTGCCACCAAGACAATCACTGCAAATAAGCCGGCAAAAATCAAAGTCTGTTTCAAGATTTTAGGGTGCGTTACGATTTCTTTGAACCATACAACAACAGCTGCTATCAACGTTAAAATAAAAATGATATATGTAAATCTTAACATGCCGTTAATCGCGCCGTTGGCGTCATCCGGATTTCCTAATATTTTCACAAAGAAGAACGCTGCCACCAGTGCAATAACGCCAACGAGCCCTTTGAGGAATAAGATTAATTTTTTTTCTTCCATTTGTATAAATTTTGTTGGTTATTATTTTGAGTGCTTCACCAATAAATCTACTAATGAAATAGAAGCATCTTCCATTTTGTTTACAATACTGTCAATTTTTGCAATAATAAAATTATAGAATACTTGAAGTATAATTGCAACAATCAGACCAAAAACGGTTGTTAATAAGGCAATTTTAATACCTCCGGCAACTAAAGAGGGTTGCATATCTCCGGCAGCTTCAATTTTATCAAATGCATCAATCATACCGATTACCGTACCCATGAAACCAAACATCGGAGCCAAAGCAATAAATAATGCCAACCAAGAAACATTTTTTTCCAAGTGACCTACTTGCACGTTTCCGTATGATACAACTGCTTTTTCTGCAGCGTCAACACCTTCGTCCATTCTTTCCAAACCTTCATAGAAGATAGATGCAACAGGGCCTTTCTCGTCTCTCAACATTTCTTTTGCTCCTGCAACGCCTCCTTCGTCAAGAGCCGTTTCCACTTTTCCCAGAAGTTTGTTTGTGTTTGTGTCTGCAAATGAAAGATAAATAATTCTTTCAATGGCAATTGCCAAACCTAGAATTAGGGTTAATAATACGATGCCCATGAACACGGGACCTCCTTCAATAAATCTCTTTTTAATTTGTTGGTGAAAGCTCAGTTGTTTTGTAGCACCATCATCTTTGCTTTTTTCAACTTTTTTCACTTCTTCTTTCTTTGCAGCATCCGTTTGTGCTTGAACGTTTGATGTCACAAAAAACAACATTCCTACGATTGCCAGAATTGTAAATACTTTTTTCATTTTAGTTTTAGTTTAATTATTAATTTATTTTGTTTATCTGTTTTATTCTAATTCCCTCTTATAACTATTGCGGAGAGAGAGGGATTC
The DNA here is from genome assembly GCA_964489245.1 of uncultured Flavobacteriaceae bacterium. Lineage (GTDB taxonomy): Bacteria > Bacteroidota > Bacteroidia > Flavobacteriales > Flavobacteriaceae > CAZAXU01. Next base: position 36,306 of record CAZAXU010000001.1, on the reverse strand, counting down.
GAACCCTCGGTACGCTTGTGACGCACACACGCTTTCCAGGCGTGCACCTTCGGCCTCTCGGTCATCTCTCCTACGCCACAAATATAAATTGTTTTAATTTAAGCTCCAAATTTCGTTTTTTTATTTATACGAAGACCTATTTCCTGACTTAAATAATGCGATTTCTTTGAATTATTATATTATCATTAACAAATCTGCCTTTTTGTTTAAAAATATATAATTTTTTATAGGCTTTGCTCCCCTCTGATTGAATGTTCAAATGTTTTTATAAAAGTCTCTTTTGATAATTTTTTTGTCAAGAGGTACATCATTTTAGCAATTGCCGCCTCCGAGGTGAGATCTTTGCCGTTAATTACGCCTATTTTCATCAACTTCCTACCGGTTTCATATTTTTCAGGTTCTATGCTGCCGGATTGACATTGTGTGATATTAACCACCTTTATACCTCTTTCTATAGATTTCTTTAGAGCCGCCAGAAACCAATCTTGCGTCAATGCGTTTCCTGTTCCGTAGGTTTCTAGAATTACAGCTTTGAGATGAGGGGTGTCTAACATGTGTTCCAACTGGCTTTTAGTCATGCCGGGGTGTAATTTTATAAGAACCACATTTTCATCTAAATTTTTATATACATTGAAAATCTCTGCAGGCAAGGGGCGTATTCTGTGTCTATAGAACTTCAGGTGAACCCCTGATTGTGCCAGCGGGTTATAATTTGGTGAATCAAATGCATTAAAATGTTCCGCATTTGACTTAATGGTTCTGTTTCCTCTCAAAAGTTTAAATTCAAAATAAATACATACTTCCGGAACCAAAGGTTTCCCTTTCTCATAACTTCCCGCAATTTCAATGGATGTGATAATATTTTCTTTTGCATCGGTGCGCAAGTCTCCAACCGGGAGCTGAGAACCGGTTAGTACAACAGGCTTAGATAAATTTTCCAGCATAAAACTCAAAGCTGATGCGGTATATGCCATGGTATCTGATCCGTGAAGAATCACAAAGCCATCATATTTGCCATAATTATCTTCAATAATAGACGCCATTTCTTTCCAGTGAGACGGTTGAATATTCGATGAATCTATGGGATGCTCAAAAGAAACCGAATCTATTTCTTTATCTATCAGATTCAATTCGGGGATATATTCCAGAATTTTTGAAAAATCAAAAGGAACCAAAGCTCCTGTTTTATGATCTTTAGCCATTCCAATGGTGCCTCCGGTATATATAATCAGTATTTTATTTTTACGCAACATCTTTTTCGTTTTGAAGTGCAACAAATCTATAAATAAAGTTTGAAAAAAAATATAAAATAATTGTTGTTTACAGAATTTATTTTTTTGTATATTTGCATCCTCAATTTAAAAAAGGTACCTTAGCTCAGTTGGTAGAGCAATGGACTGAAAATCCATGTGTCCGCAGTTCGACTCTGCGAGGTACCACTTTCAAAAAGCCACTTTCTCACTGAACTGTGGCTTTTTTAATATTTATTTATGCATTATTTCTACATCATATTCAGCAAAAAAATTAACCGATATTACTCCGGAGAAACTTGTGACCCGAAAAATCGTTTAAAACAACACAATGACGGATATTATGATAAGGCTTTTACCAAAGTGGCTAAAGACTGGGAAATTGTATTGATAAAAAAATACAAAACAAGAAAAGAAACGCTTGAAATTGAAAAATTTGTCAAAAAAATGAAAAGCAAAAAATTTATTGAAAAAATAATCAAAAACCCGGCTATACTCGATGAAATTAAATTTTAAAAATGATATCTAGTTTTTAGAATTTGTTTGCGCTTTTTAGTCCTTTTGTATTGTGTCCGCAGTTCTCCCGAAGCATCGGGACTGCGAGGTACCACTTTCAAAAAGCCACTTTCTCACTGAACTGTGGCTTTTTTAA
>CAZAXU010000001.1:0-34304 GCA_964489245.1 uncultured Flavobacteriaceae bacterium | reverse complement strand
ATTGTATTGATAAAAAAATACAAAACAAGAAAAGAAACGCTTGAAATTGAAAAATCCTTATCTTTGAAACAAAATATATTGAGATGAGTGAGAATTATTTGATTTTTATGTTGGTCGGTTTTATAATGTTATTACTTGGAGCTGTTCTTGGAATTTTTTGGAATAAAATTAGGTCTAAATCAGAAATTGTTATGCTTGAAAAACAGCATATTCAAGAAATTTCTCAACTTGAAAAAAATATTCAAATCAAACAAAACGAAATAGAAAATTTGAAAATTGAATGGCAAAAAGATTTAGACAGGTGGAAAGAGAAGTGGGATGAAGAAAAATCCAGAATTAAAGAAAAAGATAAGATTTTTCATAAGGAATTCGAAAATCTTGCCAATAAAATTCTAGAAGAAAAAACAAATAAGTTCACGATAAAAAATAAAGAAAATATCGAGCAAATATTAAATCCTCTTCAAGAAAGGCTTTTACTTTTTGAGAAAAAAATTGAAGAAACCCACAAAGAAAGTATTGACAGACACGCCGCTTTAAGACAACAGATATTGAGTTTGAAAGAGCTCAATGAACAAATGAGCAAAGAAGCCGTTAACTTGACCAAGGCACTTAAAGGAGACAGCAAGACACAAGGAAATTGGGGAGAACTGATCTTGGAACGAGTGCTTGAGAAATCCGGACTTGAAAAAGGTCGTGAATATGAAATGGAAAAAAGTTTTAATGTTTCCGGAGACGAAAACAGAATCAGATTGAGACCGGATGTCATCATTCATCTTCCCGACAACAAAAAAATGATAGTAGATTCCAAGGTTTCTCTGACTGCTTATGAAAGATATGTAAATTCTGAAGACGAGAAAGAAAAAGAGCAAGCACTTAAAGAACATATCAACTCCATCAACAGGCACGTAGAACAACTTAGCGCCAAAAAATATGAAGATTTATATGAAATAGAATCCCCTGATTTTGTATTACTATTCATCCCCGTTGAACCGGCTTTTGCCTTAGCAATCAATACAGATAACGAACTCTATAATAAGGCTTTTTCTAAAAATATTGTCATTGTAACCCCTTCAACACTGCTGGCGACATTACGCACTATAGACAGCATGTGGAATAATGAAAAACAACAACGAAATGCCATTGAAATTGCCAAGCAAGCCGGAGATTTATATGATAAATTTTCCAATCTGGTCGATGATTTAATCAAAGTCGGTAAAAAAATAGATGATGCCAAAAAAGATTATGGCAATGCCATGAACAAACTTGTTGATGGAAAGGGGAACTTGATCAGTCGTGTTGAGAGAATAAAAAAACTCGGCATCAAAGCCAAGAAGTCACTGCCTCAACAACTGGTTGAGCGCGCTGATGATGAATAATAACTTTAAAAATTTTATAAACAAAAAAGCCCGCAAAATTGCGGGCTTTTTTATATTCTTTTAATAAAAAATTATTTTGCTGATAAAAAATAATCAACCAATGCTCCTAATTCAGCATCAGACAATTTTTTTGTAGTAGCAATTTGAGGTTGCATCACAGCAAATTGTGGTGCATCAACGATAGCTTTTCCTTCTCCTTTCAAGAATTTAACCATCTCGTCTTTTTTTCCTGCATAAGCTTTTGCAATTTCTTTAACTGCAGGTCCTACTGTTTTTTTGTCCATATTGTGACAAGCAGCACAACCATTAGATGCAAAAACGGCTTTTCCGTCAACATCTTTCACTGCATCTTTTACAGCATCAACAGCTTCACCGGCAGCGTCTTTAACCGCCTCAGTGGTAGCTTCTGCAGCATCTTTGGCAGCGTCTTTTGTAGCTTCCGCAGCATCACCTACAGCCTCAGTGGTAGCTTCTGCAGCATCTTTTGCTTTTTCTTTAGCATCTCCGCAAGATGACAAACTTATCATCATAACGGCTAATAATAATAATCCTAATTTTTTCATGTTTAATATTGATTTAAATTATCTTGCAAAGATAAAGAAACTTTTCAAACCTACAAGCAGCTTTAGAAAAATTAAAAATAAAACAAATTCAACAATCCTAATCTACAGATTTGTATGATATATTTTTTTCATATTCTTGTTTTATGCTATCTTGCGAATATTTACCAACCAAATGAGAGAACAACTTCTTCACTATGTGTGGAAAAACGGTTTTATTAGTCCTGAAAAACTAAAAACAACCGATAACAAACCGGTCAGAATCATTTCCGGCGGCATTCATAACCACAACGCCGGTCCTGATTTTCTTGAGGCTAAGATTATTATAGGAGATATTTTATGGGTGGGAAACGTTGAAATTCATAAATATTCATCCGACTGGTATGCACATCATCACGAGAAAGATTCTTCTTATGACAATGTTATTTTGCATATTGTTTATGAAGATGATATGCCAATTTATAATTCTCAAAACAATCAGATTCCAACTTTGGTTTTATCTAAATATTTGGACAAACACTTGTTAAAAAAATACAATCAGCTGTATAAAAGCAAATCTCTTCTTAAATGCCAAAACGACCTGAACAAAGTAGATTCTTTTGTAATTCTAAATTGGAAAAACAGACTTTTTTTTGATCGACTGGAGGATAAATATGAAATTGTCAAACGCTTGCTCAACAACTCAAAAAATGATTGGAACCAAGTTTTATATGAGACACTCCTTAAGTATTTTGGAGGCACCGTAAACAAAGACTCATTTGAATTGTTAGCAAAGTTTTTGCCTTATGTTGTATTCAAAAACTATCTTGACAATCCCATACAGTTGGAAGCGCTTCTTTTTGGTGTAAGTGGTTTTTTAGAAAATGAAAATCCGGATGATTATTATAGAAAACTGAAAGAAGAATTCATCTTTCTAAAACACAAACACAATTTGGATGTACTGCCTAATCACATCATTAAATTTCATCGACTGCGACCTTTGAGTTTCCCGACAATCAGGTTGGCGCAGTTTGCACAATTATATCATAAAATTGATTTTCTGTTTGAAAAAATTATAAAGATTCAAAAGCCGAAAGATGCCTATAAAATTTTTGGCATAGCGGCAAACGAATATTGGTGCACACATTACAATTTCAATAAAAAAACTAAAGTTAAGACAAAGAAAGTAGGTAAAAAGTTTATTGATTTAATTATCATCAACGTAATTGTCCCGCTGAAATTTGCCTATCAAAAACATTTTGACCAATACGATGAAGAAGAAATTATAGACTTAATTACAAGTATAAAACCTGAGGAAAATCGCATCACAAATACTTTTAAAAAGCTTGACTTAACTGCACAAAACGCCATGGACACACAGGCAATAATTCAGTTGAATCAAAAATACTGTACGAAAGACTTATGTTTGCAGTGCGATATCGGTCATTTTATTCTCAAAAATAACATCAAAGATGAACCTAGAGAAACTTAAATATTTTTTTGTCAAACACGGATTCAATGTTGCTTCCAGAATAGCCGATAAATTTGGCATTCAAGTGCAAAATGTTCGTCTGTTCATGATTTATCTTTCTTTTGCCACTTTAGGTTTGTCTTATATCATCTATCTTGTTTTTGCATTTGCATTGCGAATCAAAGATTTTTTTATTCAAAAAAGACCTTCAGTGTTTGACCTATGATAAAACATTTCAGAAATAAACTGTTTTTTTCTCTATTCTTAATAGTTATATTGATTTTGATAGGCTCATTTTGGTATCATTATTATGCAGATTTCTCTTGGGTTGATGCCATATACATGACTATTATCACGGCGACAACCGTAGGCTTTGGAGAAGTTCATCAGCTAAATGATCAGTCAAAAATATTTACTATTTTCCTTATCATAGCAAGCATTATGGTTTATGCATACACCATAACCACCATAACAGAATATGTTATAAGCGGAAAATTATTTCAAAACTTAATCAAAAAAAGAATGGATAAAAAGATTAAAAAAATCAGGAATCATATTATCATCATCGGATATGGAAGAAACGGGAAACAAGCTCTGAACAAATTGCAATCTTTTCATAAATCGGTGATTGTAATCGACAAAAACAAACCTAAGGACAACAAAGTTTTTTTAGAGAAAAATGTCATTTTCATTGAAGGAGATGCTACAAACGACGAGGTTTTAATCGATGCCGGAATCAAAAATGCACATACGCTTCTTTCAACACTGAGCACAGATGCCGATAATCTTTTTGTAGTTCTGTCGGCAAAACAAATCAATCCCGGGCTGAATATTATCAGCCGAGCATCTAATGAAAGAGCAAAAAGAAAAATGAAACTTGCCGGAGCAACAAACGTGATTATGCCCGAAATCATCGGTGGTGACTATATGGCATCACTGGTTGTCACACCGGATTTGGTTGAGTTTCTCAATAGATTATCCATGGAAGACTCTGGAGAAAAAAACAATCTGGTAGAAATCTATTTTGAAGAATTGCCCAAAAAATATCAAGGAAAATCTATTGCCGATCTTGATTTGAGAAAAAAAACCGGTTGCAATGTTATCGGATTCAAGACAAATGACAATCAATATCATATCAATCCTGCTGCCGATACTGTTTTGGAAAAGGACACAGCCATTATTGTCTTGGGACAACCTTATCAAATAGAACAACTCAATCGCTTCTTTAATTTAAAAAAAGAATAGCCTGACAAATTGTAGATTCTTTATATTTTAATACCTTTGCACTTCATGTATTTGTCTAGACAGGTATATGTCAACCCTCAAAAAATGAATAATGAAACGAATTAAGGAAATCATAGATAATGGTGCGATAAACCAACCGGTTGAAATATATGGTTGGGTCAAAACATTCAGAAACGATAGATTCATTGCCGTTAATGACGGATCGAGTATTCAAAACATTCAATTGGTTGTTGAACCCGAAAATTTTAATGAGCAATTGCTTAAAAAAATAAGCACCGGGGCTTCTATTCACGCCACGGGAGAACTAGTGGAAAGCTTAGGAAAAGGACAACGTGTAGAGATTGTGGTTCACGAATTTGAAATTTTAGGAGAGTCTGACCCTGAAAATTTTCCTATTCAGCCCAAGAGACACAGTCTTGAATTTTTGAGAGAAAAAGCTCATTTAAGACCCAGAACTACTCTTTTTGGTGCGATTATGCGCGTAAGAAACGCATTGTCTTTTGCGGTTCACAAATATTTTCAAGAAAACGGATTTCTCTATGTGAACACCCCCATCATCACGGGAACCGATGCAGAGGGAGCCGGAGAAATGTTTCAAGTAACTGCTTTTGATTTAGACGATATTCCCAGAGATGAAAAGAAAAGCATAGACTATAAAAATGATTTCTTTGGTAAAAAAACCAACCTGACTGTTTCCGGTCAATTGGAAGCTGAAACCTACGCCATGGCATTGGGAAAAGTCTATACTTTCGGCCCTACCTTTAGAGCTGAAAATTCCAACACAACTCGCCATTTAGCAGAATTTTGGATGATTGAACCGGAGGTTGCATTTATGGATTTACACGGCGATATGGATCTGGCAGAGTCTTTTGTTCAGTATATTATCAAATATGTCTTGGAGCACAACTCGGAGGATCTGGAATTTCTGGAAATGAGATTGAAAAATGAAGAAAAACAAAAACCTCAAAATGAACGCAGTGAATTGTCACTCATTGAAAAACTAAAATTTGTTTTGGACAATAATTTTAAACGCTTGAGTTATACGGAAGCCATTGAAATTCTCATCAATTCAAAACCAAACAAAAAGAAAAAATTCAAGTATCCTATTGAATGGGGAATAGATTTGCAAAGCGAACATGAAAGATTTTTAGTGGAAAAACATTTTAAAAGCCCTGTGATTATATATGACTATCCCGCCGGTATCAAAGCTTTTTATATGCGACTCAATGACGACGGAAAGACTGTTCGCGCCATGGATGTTCTTTTTCCCGGCATAGGAGAAATTGTCGGCGGCTCTCAAAGAGAAGAACGATTGGATATTCTTCTGAAAAAAATGAAAGTCATGGATATTGACCAAGAAGAACTATATTGGTATGTTGACACACGTCGTTTTGGTTCTGCCGTTCACAGCGGATTCGGATTAGGTTTTGAAAGAATTGTACAGTTTGTTACCGGAATGAGCAATATCCGTGACGTAATTCCCTATCCAAGATATCCGGGAAATGCAAGTTTCTAAAAATTAAGGAAGCCTCAAACTCTGATTGATATCCCAATTGGCTCTGACCTCCAATTTTGCGGTAAAATTAACTATCTTTTCGGGGAATTGATGCTTCATATAGTCTCCGGTATCCCATATATTGTTTTTATTTTCGTCAAAAATGACGCGAATGCTGTATTTATCAGGAGACAAAACCATAAAATCGAATTTCTCCGAGGTTTGAGTAACTGATTTTCTCACTATTTTTCCGGACGAATTCAAGAGTTCTACAAAAATATTTCTTTGCTTTATATTTTTTATAACCAATTTTAGATTTCCATAAACTTCTGCCGATTTCAATTTCAGGTCTGCTTGCAACGTGTCTTTATTTTTGTTCCCAAAAAAATCCGTGATTGCATCGGGAAAAACAAGAACCTTATAAGATTGCCCTAATCTTCTATCAAAAAATAAATTTAATTGATATTGCTTATTTTGCCTCGCATCAAAGCTTACTTCTAAAGAATCGTTTTCCAAAATTTTGATTCTGTTTTTATCAACATTTATTATCGGAATTGTTGCTCCCAACCTCAAGGTGTCCAAGATATGAATCGTTCCGTTTTTATTAAATCGAAGAAATAAACTGTCTTTATTTTTCTTTCTTTTTTTGTCATACTCCTTTTCAAAACCAATGTTTTTGACCTTGAGCTTTACTGAGTCTGATGCTGATTTATACCAAAAATGATAAGCGTGTCTTTGATGAAAACCCAGCTTTTGTTCAACAGGCATTTTTTCAATCACTTCAAAATTTTGCGATTCTCCCTTGTATCTAATTTCGGCATGGTTGGCTGAACGCTGCTTGATGACATCAAAAGAAAAAGGCATTTTTTCTCTGAATAAGTCTATTGAAATCACTGAATCTCTTGGAATCTCTATACTCTTATCTAAAAAGCCGATTGCTTCTGTTTTGGGATTGTAAACGTAGTTTCCATTTTCATCTGCCAAAACAATAACATCATAGGTGCCTTTCTTGAGGTGAGTGAAATTGAAACTTCCGTTTTTTTGAACTTTTGCAACATAATACGGAGAGATTTTAAAAACACTGGAATCTCTGAATTGCTCATGAGGATATAGCCCTATAAAAACATTTTTAGGTTCTTTTTTAAAATGCAGACTATATTCTTTTCCTGCCAGCTTCAACGTATCAATCTCTGCTCCCGTAGAAAAAACAAATTGAAAATTGCCATATTTATTTCCTTCGTTATTGTCAACAATACTCTCTCCGAAATTGATTAAATAGGTGGTGTTCTCTTGTAGATCTTTTTCAAATTCTATCACAATTTCTTTAGATGCAAAACCCGTAGGGGATATCTTAGGCATTTGTCGAGGTGGAGGAGAAATAAGTAAATTTTTTCTGATATCTTTTAACTTGATATATTCATCAAAAACCAATTTGATTTCCTTTCCTTTAAAATTCAGACTTTTATTTTCAGGGAATGAACGGACAAGCTTTGGAGGCGTTTCATCTTTCTCTCCGCCTCTCGGATTCCCTTTTCTTGCACAATCAATGAAAGAAAACAAGACAGACAAAATCAATATGTATCTGAAAAATATTTTCATATCTTATTGTTAGTCAATTTGTTGTGTTCTGTTTCGTTTTGTTTCTCTTTTCATCCTTGTCCCACCCATATGAAATATGTCTAATTTATTGCCATGGATGCCGCAGTTTCTTTTCTCTAACTATGAAAAATCTTTAAGGATTTTTATTTGACAAAAATCAATAGGCTTTTTCTTCTCCTTTGATAACATTAATGACCGTAAATGCAATAATTTTTATATCCAGCCAAAGCGACCAATTTTCAATATAGTGCAAATCATATTTTAATCGGTTATTGATATCATTGTCTGTAACCACTTCTCCTCTATATCCTTTTACTTGAGCCAAACCTGTAATGCCGGGTTTCACATAATGCCTCCCCATAAACTTACTTACTCGTTTTAAAAATTTTTCATTTTCCTTAACCATATGCGGTCTAGGTCCCACAACAGACATATCTCCCAAAAAAACATTGATGAATTGCGGGAGCTCATCCAGACTTGTTTTTCTAATAAACTTTCCTACTTTCGTAATCCTATCATCATCTTTTGTAACCTGTTTGGTGTCCGCTTGATGATTCGGACGCATAGATCGAAGTTTATAACAAGAAAAAGGGCTATAATTGATTCCGTTTCTAATTTGTTTGAAAAATACAGGCCCTTTAGATTCCAATTTGATTAATATTCCTAAAATCGGAATTAGCCAAGACAAAACAAAAATCATCACCAAAAGAGAGAATATAATATCAAAACTCCGTTTAGAAATCTTGTTTATAGGTTCGTCTAGCGGAGATCTGTTGAGTGAAAGCACCGGATAATATTCAAAATAGTCTAATTTGAGTCTTTTGCCTAATATTTTCTTATTGTCCGGAATAAATTTGATTTTGATAAAATTATCATCTATAAAATCTATCAAATCTTTAATCTGCTCATCAGAACACTCATTCAGCGAACAAAAAATTACATCAACATAATTTTCTTTAACATATTTTTTTGCTGCTTCAATATCCCCGTAAACTTCAGAATGACCGGTATTACTGAAAAACTTATCAAAAACATATCCGTAATCCACTCTTTTATCCAGTATCTCCTTGAATTTCTTGGTTTCATTATTATAGCCGATAATGATATATCTTCTTATGTTTCCCCCTTTTGCTCTATAAATTTTTAATAAAGCATATATCAAGAATTTAATCAAAAACAGTGCGATATTGAATATTAAAAAATATCTCAATAAAGTCTTATCAGGTAATTCATATTCAATAATATGCAAAAAAGAAATCACACTCAAATTATAAACAACTACTTGATGGATTGACTTGCTAATGATATCCGCAGGACGTGTATTTCTGTATACTTTATAAAACTTTGTAAAAAAACTGATAAAAAACCACACCAAAAGCATAAAAAGAAATGCTAAAACCGGTCTTTCAAACTTAAAATTCTTATAAAACAAATAGATCAAGCTACTGTCTATCAAATATATGATTGGAATAAGTAAAAAGGAATATCTATGTGAACTTTTTCTTCGCATTTAGTTTTTAATATATTTTGTGAAATCTTTATGCTCTATTTTATACAAGTCTTCATCCGGCAAGGATTTGAAATAATCATACGTAATCTTGATGCCTTTTTGTCTTGTTACTTTAGGTTCCCATTTCAATATTTTTTTGGCTTTAGAAATATCCGGACATCTTTGCATGGGATCGTTCACCGGCAAGTCTTTATAAATAATTTTAGATTTTCCTCCTGTCATTTTCACAATCTCTTTTGCAAAATCCAAAATTGAAATTTCCACGGGGTTGCCTATGTTGATCGGCAAGTAATAGTCACTAAACAATAGTCTGAAAATACCTTCCACTTGGTCGTCTATATAGCAAAAAGAACGAGTTTGAGAACCATCACCGAACACAGTGATATCTTCATTTCTAATGGCTTGCCCTAAAAACGCCGGAATCACTCTGCCGTCATTCAATCGCATTCTTGGACCATAGGTGTTAAAAATTCTGACTATTCTGGTTTCCAATCCATGAAAAGTGTGATATGCCATTGTCATGGCTTCTTGAAAACGTTTTGCTTCATCATAAACACCTCTTGGTCCGATTGGATTCACATTGCCATAGTATTCTTCTGTCTGTGGATGCACCAGAGGGTCTCCGTAAACTTCAGAAGTGGATGCAATCAACATGCGAGCTTTTTTTGCCTTTGCCAAGCCTAAAACATTATGAGTTCCCAATGAGCCTACTTTCAAGGTTTGAATAGGGATTCTCAAATAGTCTATCGGACTGGCGGGAGAGGCAAAATGTAAAATGTAATCTATCCTGCCATCGATATCAATATAGTTTGAAACGTCGTGTTCTATAAATTGAAAATTCGGATTATTCTTTAAAAACTCGATATTTTTTTTAGAACCCGTAATAAAATTATCTATCCCAAGCACCTGAAATCCCTCAGATAGAAATCTTTCAGCCAAATGCGATCCAATGAATCCTGCAACACCTGTGATTAAAACTCTTTCCATAATTTTCTAGGAATATTTACCGGCTTCCTTCCGATGGAAAAATAGGTAAATCCATTTTTCTGCATCTCGTCGGTTTTATATATGTTTCTGCCGTCAAAAATAACGGGATTTTTCAAATTTTGTTTTAGTTTTTCTAAATTTGGTGTTCTGAAGACATTCCACTCTGTGCTGATTAACAAGGCTTCGGCTCCCTTTGTGATTTCATATGCATTTGAACCATATTTGATTTTGTCTCCAAATTTTCTTTTGACATTATCCATTGCTTCAGGGTCAAAAACATGAATCTCGGCACCGGAGTTCAACAATTCCTCAATCATATAAAGCGAGGGGGCTTCTCTGATATCATCTGTTTCAGGCTTAAATGCCAATCCCCACATGGCTATTTTTTTTCCTTGTAAATTGTTATCAAAGAATCTTTTGATTTTAGGCACCAAAGCTGTACGCTGCTTTTCATTTACATCAATAACCGATTTCAATATTTTAAAATCAAAAGCATGGTCTTTTCCTGTTTTATACAATGCTTTTACATCTTTTGGAAAACAAGAACCACCATATCCAATGCCCGGAAATAGAAATCTCTTTCCGATTCGAGAATCGGTTCCCATTCCAATTCTGATTTGATCTACATCCGCACCTACTTTTTCAGCAAAATTAGCAATCTCATTCATAAAAGTGATTTTCATTGCCAAAAATGAATTTGATGCATATTTGGTAATTTCTGCCGAACGTTCATCCATTTTTAAAATGGGATTTCCGGAACGAACAAAAGGAAGGTATAACCGATTCATTTTTTCCAAAGCTTTTTCACTTTTAGAACCAATCACCACACGCTCGGGTTTCATGAAATCATCAACGGCAAAGCCTTCTCTCAAAAACTCCGGGTTAGAAACTACGTCAAACTCTTTTGATGTATTTTTCTTAATAATTTCCGTAACTTTCTCTGCTGTGCCTACGGGAACCGTGCTTTTGTTTACAATGATTTTATATTCATCTGTATTGTTCTGCTCCATGATTTGCCCCACTTGCTCTGCGACTCCCATCACATAAGACAAGTCTGCCGAACCATCTTCATCTTCGGGCGTGGGTAAGGCTAAAAAAATAATTTCGCCATGTGTCACCCCTTCTTCCAGATTTGTTGAAAAATTTAGCCTATTCGCTTTAATGTTTCTATGAAACAGAACATCCAATCCCGGCTCATAAATAGGAACATTGCCGTCTTTCATTTTTTGGACCTTATTCCGGTCTATGTCAATGCACAGAACCTGATTACCGGATTCTGCCAAGCAGGTGCCGGTCACCAAACCGACATAACCTGTTCCAACTACGGATATTTTCATATGATTTATAAATTATAAGAGAGACAAAGATAATAAGAAAATGTATAATAAATCACAATATGCCTTCCCAATTTATAAGCGGTCACTTTTGGCTCATGAAAGGTGCTTTTTAGTGTTTATTCTACCTAAAATCTGTTGTTATAGTCCTTGATATTTTTATTTAATTGATATGCTCCGGTCACCAGTTTCCACTTTGTCATGAACAAATCTTTTAAGGTGTTTATGTAGCCTTTAATACCAACAAGACTATCTCCACTATCTGTCCATTCAACCGGTATTTCTATAATTTTATAGCCTAATTTTTTCCCAATTGTCAAGATTTCAAAATCTATTCCCCAACGATCAACGGTTGTTCTGGGAATAATATTTTTAAGCGCTTCATCTGTAAAGGCCTTAAAACCGCACTGCGTATCTCTTATGCCTTTAAGTCCCAATACAACTTGTATCAAAATATTGCCAAAATCTCCCAACAATTCTTTCCATTTCGGCTGGTGTTTTTTTATATATTTTTCTTTTTCTATCTCTCTGGAGCCTATAACAATATCATAACCTTTTTCAAATTCTTTTAAAAATTTGTCTAGCATATAAATAGGCGTTGCGCCGTCCATATCCGTGAACAAAACTATTTTTCCTTTTGCCGACATCAGGCCTTCGCGCAGGGAATAACCCTTTCCTTTATTTTGCTTTCGCTCAATGATTTGAATATTTTTATTTTCTCCTTGATATTGTTTTACCAATCTCGGTGTATTATCTGTCGGACCGTCTAGAACAATAATAATCTCATAAAATTTATCACGTTTTTCAAAATACTCTTTAATCGCCATCAAGTGATTAGCCATTGCATTTTTTCTGATTGCCTCATTATACGTAGGAATTACAACTGATATTTTCTGCCCGGAATTTGACATTATTTCTTTTCTTGGGTTTTTATGGATGAAATTTTCCAAAATTTGGCATAAGATGCATTTCTCCAATTTTTAATATTATCTGACGAAATATCTCTAAAATAGATAGTTTTAGGAATATCTTTTAAGTGAGGAACAATTAAAGCATCTTTTTCTTTTTTTTGTTCTATCTGTTTTTTTATGATTTGATAACGTTTTTTCATTTGCTGGTCATAGCGTTGCGCAGTTCCATTTAGCCAATCTCTGTATGCATTTTTGATATTGTTTGGCTTCGACATAATGGCTATAACAGCAAACATCAAAATATAGATAATAAATTTCGGAATAGAAGTCGCTTTATCATTTCTAAAATAGACATATAATGTCATGGAAAAATATAACCAAGTCAGTATAAAGAAAAAATAAATAACATTGATTGTCCTCAATGGTGGTTCTTCACCCATACTCCAAAATGCAGGGAAAAAACCGATATAAGTTATGAAAATCATGATTAGGAGGGAAACAAAAGGATTTGTTTTAAAAAACCGCGCATTTGCATTGAAAGGTTTTTTTATTAGGCTTAGTGCCAGAATCGAAAAAATTGTCAAAACCGGTATCCATTGAATAATATAAGTTCTTGCCAGATGATAGGCTCTGTTAAACGAATTGAGTTTATGTTTGTCAGGGAAAAAACCTGATCTGATTTCATTTCCGGGAGACAGTATCACAATCAATGAAAATATAAAGGCAAGCAAAACCAGAATAATAAAAATATAATTTTTTTGCTTGATGAATTTAAATTTTATTTTTTGCTTATCAAAATGAAAAATTATCATAATAAAAAACAAGATAATGCCTGTTAAAAACATTGTAGTCTCGTTCGTTCCAACCAATAAAAAAAGAAATAGAACAGTATAAATCAAATATTTTGTTTCTTTTGCCTTTAAATATTTGATAATATTTCCAAACATAAACAGAGAAAAAATGTTTCCCAGTTGATAAGTCGCTGATCCTGCCAACCAATATATTCCCGAAACAACCCGCGGCATTTGATAGAAATAAACAATCAAAAATAGCAACATAATTAAAATTTTATTGAATATGCTTTCTTTCTCAAACAACTGATTCAACAAAAAGTAAAAAGCATAAACTAATAAACTAAAAAGCAAAAGTGCAAACACTTTATATCCTAAAAAGCTGTGAAAAACGATGGGATTTAAACTCAAAATTGCTGTCCCTATATATCTCCCCGACCAAGAAACATACCAATGATACTGTGCAGAAAAAAAACCTTTTTCCAACACTTCATTGGCATATGTAAAGTCGTCAGAAGACGGATGATTATACAACATTAGGACTAAAAAAGGTATAAGTGCATAAACTGCCAATGATATGATGAACAAACTTCTAAAGCGGGAAGTATTTATTTTGATTTTTTTCATGTGTTTAAATGTTTCAATATATCATTTACAATATCTTGAGTTGCATTGGGAAAAGCAAATTTTGTAATATTTTTCCCCAATTGTTCACTATAACTTGCATTATCAAACAATTTTTGAATTGCTGGCAATAGTTTTTCAGACATATCTGCTTCTTGAATACAAACAGCTGCTCCACTTTTTTCCAAAGCCTCTGCATTATAATCCTGATGTCCTTGTTCTGAAAAAGTATCCGGAATCAAAATTGACGGTTTCCCAATCAAGGCCAGTTCCGCAATACTCATAGCTCCCGCACGAGAAATGATAACATCTGCCGCAGCTAGTACTTTTGGTATATCATCTACAAATGGGACGATTTTGATATGACTATCCTGAAAATTCTGATAAGTGTGATACAATTTTTTTCCGGTTTGTAAAAAAACTTGAATTTCTTTCTTTTTTAATTTTGGGAAAATTTCAATCACAATTTTATTGACCGGTTCCGCTCCTCTACTCCCTCCAATAATTACCAAAGTTGGTCTATCCGGAAATAGTCCTAATCCAACTTTAGATTGTCTTTGATCAGGCAAACCGTCATTCAAATCTTGTCTGACAGGATTTCCTGTTAATAATATCTTGTCAGAATCAAAATATTGATTAATTTCTCTGTAAGCCGTGTGAATACGGGTGGCTTTTTTTGCCAATAATCGAGTGGTTATGCCGGGATAGGCATTATGCTCTTGAATAAAAGTAGGTATCCCTCTAAGTTGTGCTACTTTCAAAATAGGTCCTGTGGCAAAACCTCCGGTTCCAATAACAGCATCAGGTTTAAATTGCTTAATTATCTTATAAGACTGCTTCAAACTATTGATAATTTCAAACGGTTGTTTATAATTTTTCCACCAACCAAATCTATTAATCCGATGAATATTCATTCCTATGATTTGATAACCGGCTTGGGGGATGATGTCCATTTCCATATAGTCTTTAGAACCCACAAAAATAATTTCCGACTCAGGTTGCCGTTGTTTTATTTCATTTGCTGTTGCAATAGCAGAAAATATATGTCCTCCGGTTCCTCCTCCAGTTAAAATAAATTTCATTATGATTAAATTTTATTTGCCCTACTTAATATAATATTTTGTGATTGCTAACTATTTTTCCTTCCTCCTGTTCATAAGCAAACTTATAAAAAGTGTAAAGATAATGATTCCTGATTGTCTTTCCAAAATTGATTCAGTCATCATAAAAATCAGAAAAACTATCAAAATAGTTATAGCTAATTTATCTTTGTTTTTGATAAAAATAAAAAAAATGTAAAATAAAAAAAATAAAAAAATTAATGACCCAAATAGACCATAATCTAAAGTAAATTCCAAAAATTGATTATGAGCATTATACTTATGAATATAAGCTATTTTATAATTGTTTTTTTTATATCTATCATATAAATAATCTCTATTTCCTTCCGTCCCTGTTCCAAAAAAAATATTATTATGGCGTATTGTTTCAATAACCGATTTCCAATGAGCTTTTCTAAGTTCAAATTCATTTAACTTTTGAGCCTGTAAGTAACTTGGGAAAAAACGATTCTTTAAATGTGATGTGTTGAACATAAAAACTGTAAACCCTATAACCAACACGGTATAAACCAGTTTAGTTTTGGTTCTTAATTTCCAAAATGCCAGAATTAAAATTCCGATAGATAAGGCTATAAAGCTTATTCTGTTACTAATTACATAAAGCATATATAGTAAAAATAATATATATATACATGTATGTATTATTTTGGAGGTGTTTTTATTGTCATCTATCCAGTGAACAGCAAAATATATAATACTCAAAACTAAGAACAATGCATAGTAGGTAGAATGTTTATTCAAAAAAATACTAAATTCATGATAGTAAAAATAATTCCCCAGTCCATAATATCTAAAAAATATTGCTTTTAATAAGGCAGACATAGATGTTACCAAAACGGCATAGCTAAAATATTTATAAATAAGCCAAAATAATTCTTTTTTAATTGAAACGGAAAAAATTATTAGTGGAAGTATAACAAATGGTAACTTTAAAATAAGTTCACTAATAATATTTATACGCTCACTAGTATAAATTGTTCCAATCAATAACAATAAGTATAAAGACGAGATTGTCAAAAACCGAGATAGATTTGATTTTATAATTCGTTTTTTTTCTTCAAGTGGATTATAAAAGAATAGCCAAAATATCGACAACCCTATAATAAATTTTGACACCAAACTGTAATCGGGAAAAGGCAAAGAAACTCCTACCATTATTAGCAACCAATTAAAGAAAAACTCTTTATTTAATTTCATATCTATCATTTATTTTCTTTGCTATTTCATTGCTCAAAAGAATATACGCACTTTTGCTGAGGTTGCCATCCACATCATAATACTTTTTTTTAGACGATGTGCCTAAAATTAAATTACTATCAATAATTTTTGCTACATCTCCTGACAGACCGTAAATCAATTTATTTATTTTAGCATAAATATCATCTGTCTCCTTGTTTCCAGTAAACAATAATGTTATCCAAAAAAAATGTTTGGGGTGTTTTTTAATAATTATTTTGTTTATTTTTTCTAAATTTTCTTTAAACTGCTCCCAACTTTCTTTATTTTTATGCCATTTAAAAAATAAAATATAACCATCTGCTTTACTATTGGACAAACTATTCAAAATATGAGACGAACTATTTTTATCAAACGCCAAATGAGGAAAATTATATACATCTCTGTTCTGCCCTATAAAAATTACAGATGATTTTTTTGAAAGATTCTTTCTGAATTCCTCTGCATGCCCTCTACAAAATAATTCGTCTCCAACGGTCAATATTTTATATTTGCCTTCTTGTCTTCTGGGAATAACTAACGTATTCACGGTATAGTATTTTTGAACATTGAAAGGTATACCTTTAATCCAATTTACATCATAAAAAGAGATAATATTACTTCTTTTTACCCTATATTCAAATCTAAAATAATATCTATTGTTGCCATCTTCCAATAAATAAGTATATTTGGCATCAGGAGAAAAACTTGATATTGTTTTGATTTTTAGATAGTCTTTTGAAATTTCCAAAATTTTTATACTATCTCTTTTTATTTCTTTGACTTGAGTCCAATCATATTGAAATTGATGAAATTCTTTTTTTAAATCAATAATAAAAAATAAATTATAAATCACCACTAAGATAAGCAGGGAAATCCAAATATTTTTGTCTGATGGAAATATCTTTATTTTTTTTTCATTCATACTGTGAAATAAGCATTTATGAGTTTTTTAAAAACATTCTCGCTATTGAAATTGTCAAAACTACTTAATGCGTTTTTTTTATAAACTGCATAATTCTTTTCATTAAAAAATTTTATTCCGTCTTCTAATGCTTTGGCACTTCTTTTTTTAATCAACAAGCCGTTATACTCATGTGTAATCATCTCATTCATCACACAACAATCTGTTGTAATGACCGGGACTCCAATGCTTAACGCCTCAATAATAATACCCGGATAGCCTTCTCTGTCAATATATGTTGGCATTAATAATATATCATATTCATCTAATGTTTCAATAACTTTATCATGATGTAAAATTCCTTTATAATTAACTCGTGTGTTAATAAATGGATTTGTCTTATAATAATTTTTATCTATAGGACCGAAAACATCGATCTGATAGTCATCCGGCAATTGAGAAGCCGCCTCAATAATTTCAGGAATTCCTTTATCCGGAACAATTCGAGATATAAAAACGAACTTTTTTTTAAATTTTTTTTCCTTCGAAAAATTTGGAATAGATTTACGTGAATTGGGCAACCATATAATATTTTTCAGTCCAATTGCCTCAAAGTAATTAACCAATTGTTTTGTTTCTAGAACAAATACATCAGAATTTAAAATTGTTGTTCTTAAAATAAATCTATAAAATTTTGGTAAACGTTGATATTGCACATGAAAACCTCCTCCAAATAAATGGTAAACAATTTTTTTATTAAACAATTTTGCCCAAATCCAAAGAAACGGGGCAACCGATACATGAAAATCTCTTGTAGTATGAAAACTTATTATATCATATCCTCTTATCATGAACGGAAAGCGAAAAATCCAAATAACATAATCTATAATTTGATACTTTGATTTCCAGAACTTTCTTATCTGAACATGTTCTACATCCAGATTCGAATCTTTTTTTATAAAATCGTAAATTCTTTTAGATAAAGTGGCGGCACCCCCAATAGATCTAACATCTTTTGTGGGAAAATTCGCAAAGAATAATATTTTAACTTTTCCCCTCATAACTTTTATAAAAACAAATTGGGTAGATTAAAACCAAGGAAAACATCATATATTCTAAACTAGCTAATGAGAATGTAAATAGCATATCAAAAAATAAAGTAAAATAAATTATTAGAATCATTGCGTTCACTTTTTTCTTAATCAAAGGAACAATCAAGACTAAAAAAAACAACAGCCCCCCAACAATTCCCAGCTCTATAAAAACATGGGGAGGAAAAGTATCTACAGTTGTCATTTTCATCCAAAAAGTATCAGGCCATGTAAAATTAACTTCTGCGTAATAAGGAGAATTATACTTTAGCGATGCGGGGCCTCCAAACGCTCCTACTCCATGTCCAAATAAGTCAAAGCTGAGAATATCTCTCCACATTAACATATAAGTCTCAGATCTTACCGTGGGGGTTTTCATCAATATATAGGAATTGAATCGATATAGCAAACTGCTTGCAAACTGCTTCATTTGTATAGGATACATCATAAAAACACCTATAATTAGTACCACCAATCCCGTAAAAATATTAAGTATTTTTTTATAATGATAGAATCCCAGCACAACAATAAATGAAATAATTGTTTTGTAGGAAAGACTTGCCAGTAACATGGCAAGAGATATGCCTAATAATATTTTTTTAAATTTTCCAAAATAATACTTTTTTATAATGAAATAAGCAATCATATTCATATAGCCAAAAAAACAAAAATACACCACTAAACCGGATGCTCTCAAAATGCCTGCAGCTTGATTAAAATACCACTCTCCATTCACAGTCACCGGATAAAACCACTGTCTAACGCCCTCAAACCAATTGATATAGTTAATAACTTGAATAAAAAAATTAATTGCTACAAAAAAAATAATAAACTTCACAACTATATCTAAATACTTTCTAATACTATATCCATAAAACAAGGAAACAATAGGAAATAAATAACGCAATCCATCTTCAATACCCGCCATCAGGTTAAAAGAATGTAATACTCCATAAGTTAGTAAAGGCAAAAACAAAAGTGTCATACCCAACTGATTTTTATTGATTTTTTGATGGCTAATAACATAAACAATCATATAGACAAAAGCCGATATTTTTAAAATAGAACCCGTTGGATGGTGAATTTTTAAAAAAATAGCCCCCACGAATACCAACAAGAAGGGTATTAAAACATAAAAATTTGATAAGGATTTTCGTACAATTATAAATGACATTATTTATTCTAATTATTATTTATTCATCACACTTATTGTCGAACACAAATACTCTAATCAATCTAACATAAGCATACATTACAGATGTCTGTTTTTATTCTCTATTCTTTTTACAAATCTAACGAGAATAATATATCTAACCATTAAACTCAAAGCACTCGCAACTGCAACTCCATATAGTCTAAATTTATGATATAAAACATAGCTTAAAATAAAATTTAAAAATAACATTATTAAATTTATCCATAAATTTTTTCTAAATCTTTTTTTAATAACCATATACGTACCATAAAGAGGTGACATAGCTTGAAAAGCCTTTGCTACTGTAATAATAATGAATAAAATATAAGTATGAGCATATTTTTTTAAAAAATATAAAACAATAAGTTTATAAAAAACCAACAAAAATAAAGCAGTTAAGATTAACAAGAGTGTTATTTTCTTATTTAACTTCTTAATTACTGACGAGGATTTTTTTAGTTTTTCTATATTCACTTGTACTAAAGTAAAAGGAATTAACATTAATGCATTGGCAATATTCAATGAAAAACTATAGTTGGCAATATCTGTGTTGGCTTGGTCAGACAACAGCTTGATTATAAAAATATCGGTATATAAAAACATTAAATTAGCAAAATTGCTAACCACCAAAGTAAAAGAACTTGCCAATAGCCGATAAAACAATCTTCCATATTGTTTTAGCTTACGCACTACAATTTTTTGCTGTTTATACAAATATCCCACACCTATAAGCATCGGAGGAAGTAAAAAATATGAAGGATAAACAAACGCAAAAGCCGAAACATGATAATAATAAACCTGTACCGCAACAAGTAAATAAAATCCCAAAGAAATCAGCATTTTATAAAACGATACTTTGTTACTGCCCCACTGAACCAATAAATAACTTTGTGTAATTCCTCCTGTAAAGAATATGGCATAAAATAATAAAGGAATCAATAAAAACTGTAGACGATAATGATAAAGTATTGGAAAAAGAGCAAATGACAACAACAAAACAAAAAACAAAGACAAATAATAAAAATACTTTTTACTATTTTCTCCACGCGTATAACTCAAAATTAGGGCAGGGAAACCAAAAGACAAAAATGATGCACCGACCTCTATTACCTTTTTGTAATATTCTAAACTTCCGTAATTTTCCTTATCCAAATAATGAGCCGCAAAGAATAATACCAACATTTCAAGTGTTCTGACAAAAATAATTGAACTCCCATATAAAATATATTTTTTGTTTAAAAAATCTTTTGCCAAAACCTTTGATTATTTAGATACTACTACAATTTAAGACCAGCAAGATACAAAATTTATACCTTTTATAAATCAACATTTGTCAACAGTTTTTGTATCTCATAACGTTCCTGTTTTATCATTATGTATAATTTGGTGTAATTAATTTTTTCTCACACACCAAAAAACCCATAAAAATATCCGTATTTTTACAAAAAAGTTCATCCGATGAAAAAATGTCGTTGTCAATGGCCCGGAAAAGATTCTTTATACATCGAATATCATGACAAAGAATGGGGAACTCCTGTTTTTGACGATCATAAACTATTTGAATTCTTGATTTTAGAAACTTTCCAAGCCGGATTAAGTTGGATTACTGTTCTGAGAAAAAGAGAAAACTTCAGAAAGGCTTTTGATTATTTTGACTATAAAAAAATTGCCAATTATAATCAAAATAAGATTGACAAGTTACTTGAAGATGCAGGCATCATAAGAAACAAATTGAAGATAAAAGCTACGATTTCCAATGCCCGAGCATTTATTGAAATTCAAAAAGAGTTCGGCTCATTTTCAAACTATATCTGGGCTTTTACAAATCATAAACCCATTATCAATCATTGGGAAAAAGATGAAGATGTTCCGGCAAAAACAAGACTTTCAGATAAAATTTCTAAGGATTTAAAAAATCGCGGATTCAAATTTGTAGGATCAACCGTAACCTACGCACATATGCAAGCCACCGGAATGGTGAACGATCACATCACAGGTTGTTTCAGATATCATGAACTGAATAAATAGCCTATTCATTCATATCCAAAGTGTGGTAAACATTTTGAGTATCTTCGTCTTCCTCTATTTTTTCAAGCAACTTTTCTACATCCTCTTGTTGTTCCGGAGATAATTTTTTGGTCACTTGTGGAATATATTCTGCACCGGAAGAAAGAATTTCCATCTTATTTTCTTCTAAATATTTTTGGATATTTCCATATTGATTGAAAGGCGCATAGACCAAAATACCATCTTCATCTTCAAAAATTTCTTCTACGTCAAAATCAATCAACTCCAATTCCAGTTCCTCCAAATCCATGCCAACCGTATCTGTTTTTATTCTGAAATTACAAATATGATCAAACATAAAAATTACAGATCCGGAAGTGCCAAACGTGCCGTTTAATTTATTGAAATAGCTTCTTATATTTCCTACTGTTCTGTTGTTATTATCTGTAGCTGTTTCAACCAAAATGGCAATGCCGTGCGGTGCATAGCCCTCAAACAAAACTTCCTTATAATTGGATGTGTCTTTATCTGTTGCTTTTTTAATTGCCCTTTCAATATTATCTTTAGGCATATTGGCAGCCTTGGCATTTTGTATAACCGCTCTAAGTTTTGAATTTGTATCCGGATCAGGACCTCCTTCTTTCACCGCCATAACAATATCTTTCCCTAAGCGAGTAAAAATTTTGGACATAGCTGCCCATCTTTTAAATTTTCTCGCTTTTCTAAATTCAAATGCTCTTCCCATAATTAATTTTGTTCAATGTTTAAAATAAAATATTTCAAAAAAAATAATTTAATGTTTGATTTCTCCTAATTTTTCAGGTTCGTGTTTATATTTAAACATTATGGCAAATAAAATAGCGACGACTAATGCATAAACGGCAAATACTAACCAAATGGTATGCCAATCCTTTACGCCATCTTTGGTAAACATATCTATAACAACACCACTTCCATAAGCACCAATAATAGCACCAAAACCGTTTGTCATCATAATAAACAAACCTTGTGCTGATGCTCTAATTTTTTGATCAGCCTCTTGCTCTACAAATAACGAACCTGAGATATTGAAAAAATCAAATGCCATACCATAAACAATCATTGAAAGTATTAGCGCAACTGCACCAAATCCAACAGGACTACCAACGCCAAACAATCCAAAACGTAATACCCAAGCAAACATACTCATTAGCATAACTTTTTTAATACCATAGCGTTTTAAAAAGAAAGGAATTGTTATAATGAAAAGTGTTTCCGAAATTTGTGATAATGACATTACAAAACCATTATATTCAACTATGAATGTATCGACATATTCTTTTACTTCTTTAAAATCATGTAAATAAGCTTCGCCAAACATATTTGTAATTTGCAAGGCAGCACCTAAAAGCATGGCAAAAATAAAAAATATGGCCATTTTATATTCTGAAAATAATTTAAATGCATCTAAACCTAATGCTTGTGCAAATGATTTCTTTTCTACAGATTTATCAATTGGACAATCGGGCAATGTAAATGTAAATAAGCCTAATACAACCGAAGCTCCTGCGGCAAAATAAAATTGGTTAACATTAAGTCCCCAACCAAACCAATCGGTAACCCAAGTAGCTAAAATAAAACCAATTGTTCCCCACACTCTAATAGGAGGAAAGGCTTTAATTACATCATATTTATTTCTCTCCAAAATACAATAGGAAACAGTATTGTCTAAACCAATTGACGGCATATACAACATCAGATATAGTAAGGTGAACAACCAGAGCCCGCTATAGTCGTGTTGTTGTGCCATAAAATACAATAAGACCGCTCCCAATAAATGCAATAAAGCAAAAAGTTTGTTTGGTGTGATATATCTATCGGCAATCATTCCAAAAATTCCCGGCATGATAAGAGAGGCAAAACCTAATGTCATGAAAACGCTTCCTATTTGCCCTCCGGTGAAATGCAATGTAGCAAACATATATTTCCCAAATGACAAAAGCCAAGTTCCAAAAACAAAGAATTCTAAAAAATTAAGTATCGTGAGTTTAAATTTTATTCCGTTCATAACATAGTTTTTTGTCGAACAAACTTACGGTTTTCAAATAAATTAGGCAAATAATCTTTTTCCTTACATAAAAAAGTTTAACAATATTTAATACCCGACTTTAACAATTTCTGAGCCGGTTTGGATTAATTTTTGCTTCATTTCGCATCGTGATTACCTCTAATAGTAAAGGGGAACAAACAAAATATAATTAAAAAAGCTTTTCAACATGTAAAATACAAGCCTACATGTTAAGAACTATATCAACAGTTATTTATAACCCTAAAAACTAAAATTATGAGAAAATTTTTTTTAACCATCTTATTAATTCCTTTCTATTTATTAGCCCAACAAGATGTACAAGTTAATTCACAGTATCATGTCGAGGCAGAATTTGATGTGAAAATTAACCCCACAAATCCAAACAATATAGTTTTGGCTATTTTCAATGTTGACCTAATCCACAGTAGTATTTATTATACATTTGACGGTGGCAACACATGGCAGGAAAGTAATTTTAAAGGAATTGTCGATTCCAGCCATACCGGAAACTCGGGAGATCCCGTTCTGACCTTTTCAAACAACGGTGATTTATTTTTCACCTACATAACCATGGATACATCACACAAAGTGGACACTGCACTGGCAAAATCAACAGATGGTGGTGCCACATGGCAAAACGTGATGATGATAGCAGAAGATAATACCGACAAACCCTGGACTGCCATTAATACTTTTTCCTCCACAGCAAACTATGATAATATCTATGTGATTTTAGTAGAAAATCAAGCCAAGTTATACACAATACACTATGACAGTAACACACAGGCTTATAACAAAGTACATAACGTAAGTATAACCGACGGACAACTGCTGCCAAGTATCGTCGTTAAAAAAGACGGAACACTTTTTACTTCAACCTTAAGTGCTGTTAACCCTAATAGATTGTATGTACAAGCTTTTTCACAAAACGGATCCCACTTAGACCGTTCTGTTGAAGTTGCATCGTTTCCAAGTTATTTATTCCATGCTCCGGATGTGTCTATGCGTTTTCAGCCTGCAGCATATTTGGCTATAGATAATTCCGGCGGAGCGCATGACGGACGCCTATATCTTGCATATACCGCAGAAGAGCAAGGACAACATGTTGTCTTCGATATTTTTCTGACTTACTCCGATGATAACGGACAAACATGGTCAACACCTCGCCCCATTCATCCATCGGCATCTGCAGGAACACAACAATTTTATTCAAGCATTTTTGTTAATCCCGAAGGCAAACTCATCATAAGTTGGTTTGACAGAAGAAACCATCCGCAAGGAAGCAAATTAACTGATTTTTATGTAGGAGTCTCATCCGATGGAGGAGAAACTTTTCAAGAAGTAAAAGTAAATTCCGCTCTGACAGACTTCTCAAAAATCTTACATTCAGGAAACAACTTTGGCGTAGGTGATTATCAAAATATCACAGCAACCAATAATATGGCTTATGTTTTTTGGGCTGATGGTAGAGAAGGAAACGGAGATGTTAATCTTTACATGGCAAAAATTGATTTAACACACTTGAATGTCATTTCTTATTCAAACATATCTACTGATATCTCTATGGCAAATATCTATCCGCAACCGGTTGAAAACACATTACATACCAGCATCAGTACAAAAAAAGATGTTCAATTGCAATATAGAATTTACGATTTAAACGGAAAAGAACTTTTTGCTTCAAAAAAAGTAAAATACCCGATTGGAAAACATGCTGTCAATATAAATTTAAACCTTCCTGCAGGTAATTATTTTGTCTTATTTACTACTGATTCAGGATACCTGAACACGCAAAGATTTATTAAACAATAATTGATGAAATATTTATTTTTTATTATCTCATTCGGACTACTTATGTCTTGCAGTAATATGCAAGACATACAGAAGTCTGAAAATATAATCACTAATCCGGATGAAATTGTCAAAGAAATTGCAATTCAAAAGTTGGGGACGAGTTATGCCGTCAAGCCAAATGCCAATAAAGACTTTTCATTAGTTTTTCACAACCTGAAAAAAAAAATGGATATGATTATACCCGATGTTCAGTTTTTTGTCTATGACAACAAAAAACAAAAAATAATTTTGGAAGATTATCTACAAGTAGGAACAGTTGATTGGATTTCAGACAATGAGATTATGGTGATTAAACGCCTCAAACAAAAAGACGGCACTTATAAACCGCTGTCTTATAAGTTCAATGTTCAAACACAAAAAAAAGAATAAGACTGTTTTTTTAAAAAACAGCCTTTTTTGAGTGTTCTAGGGTGAGAATTTTACTCAAAAAACAGATTGAACTCTTCAAATTTTTGAATGAGTATCTTTTGATATTTCCGTGCTTCCGAAATATTTTTAACAACCATCAAATGATGCATATCATCTTCAATATCGTGAAAAAACAGTTGGATTTGTTGCAAGGTGTTTTCATTATAAGATTTATCTAACAAGAAAACTTTGGCAGCATCAAAAATTTCTTTCCCTTGTTGTCTGTAAACGGAAATATCATTATTGTCCAATGCTTTTAGGTTTTCAATCGTTTGCCTCAGCTTGTTCATAGACAATTTGTTTAGTTTCCACTTCTTTCCGTTATTCAATATCAGTTTTTTTCCAAACATTCTTTTTCCATGCGCTGTTTTTTCAAAGTCTGCATCATATAACGCAGCAGCAATTTTTTCCAATTTTTCATCCGCAAGAGAAAGCGGTGGCATCATCCCGAATTTTCTAACAGCTCCCGGCATCAATATTTTCTCTTCAGAAGGAGATTTTATCCAATTTTTTACTGCCAAAACAAAAGATTCCTTGTCCGTGAAAGATGATTTATAATGTTCCTGTACTCTCTCAATGGGGGGAGCAATCATACTTGATTTTTTTGAACGATCTCTTTTTTCAAGATGACAAACAAAGCAGTTTTGTTTCATCAACTCATAGCCGTCAGACGATATACTCACGGAATTTTCTTTGTCTGTTTTTGCCAACTCATCCTTTGAAACCACTTGTGAAGATTCATTGCTTGTCTCACAACTTGTCAATGACAACAATCCAAAAAAACCTACCAGAATATATTTTTTCATATGTTTATGTATTTTATTGTTATTCAAATTATTGTATTTTGTAATGTTGCCGTGTTTTCTTGTCACGTCGAGTGATGGAACTCCGCTTCATCGTATTGAGACGACTTTTCTCTTTCTCCTTATACACGCCGAATTATGATTTAAAAAAATTTTTGCTACGAATGCACGAATTTTAAAAGACAAGATTTACTTCTGAGTCTGAAATCATTCTGCCACTCCGACTTTATGAACTTTTTTACTTTAAACTTTCTCCTTTGAACTCATAATCATTCGACATTTCACTTGTTAATATTTTTTCTTTGAAATACCGAGAATAGGACTTTGATTATCTCAAGAGGTTTAATTTGTTTTATATAATTCCACTTTTTTTTCTCCCGTAGATTTCTTATAGGCTCTAAACATGCCGTCAGTATTAAAATGCCAAGCAATATTTCCGTTTTTATCCAATGAAATCATACCCCCGTCGCCGCCTAGTTTTTGTATTCGGTCAAGCACATCTTTCAAAGCAATATTTAGATCTGAATTCTTATAACGCAGCAGATCAGATACAGAGTGTGCCGCCAATGTTCTGATAAAATACTCTCCTGTTCCCGTACAAGAAACACCACAAGTGTTATTATCTGCATAAGTTCCGGCTCCTATGATGGGAGAATCTCCTATTCTTCCGAATTTTTTATTCATTAAGCCTCCGGTAGAAGTCCCTGCGGCAATATTTCCGTTTTTGTCTAAAGCAACACAACCAACGGTTCCATATTTCTGATCACTCATCTTATCAATCGGAGAAAGATAGCCAACTTTTTTCCCTTTCCGTTGTATTCTTTTAAGCTGTTCCACTCGTTTTGGAATAATAAAATAATCTTCATCTTCAAGCACAACTCCTTTTTGATTAACAAATATTTCTGCGCCTTCCCCCGCCAAAAAAACATGTCTGGTGCTGTCCATCACCACCCGAGCGGCATTGATTGGATTTTTGATATGAGACACTCCGGCAACCGAACCGCAATTCAAAGTTTTTCCATCCATAATAGAAGCATCCATCTCCACTTTTCCCAAACTGTTTAGCACAGCGCCTTTTCCGGCATTGAAAAGCGGTGAATCTTCCAAGGTGTTTATTGTTTTTTGAACCGCTTCCAATGAACTTCCTCCTTTTTCCAAAATAATATAACCGGCATTCAAAGCTTCCTCCAGCTTGTCCCTATAAGTCTTTTCTTGTGCCGCATTAAAATATTCTTTTTTAATACTTCCCGCACCTCCATGCAGCACGAGAGCAAATTGTGTTTCTTTTGTTTGTTTCTTTTCTTGAACTATTTTTGATTCCTGATTGCTATTATTTTTACAACTTGAAAATATAAACAAGATTAAAAATAAACCTGGAATTTTACCATAAAATCTTTTCATAATTTTGAATTAATCGATTAGCTGAAACAAAACCTTAACCTCCGGATCTATATCAAATTTTATATTCTCTTTTTGAATCTCTGCAGGCAGGCTTATACGATATTTATTTTTTTCTTTCTCAACATGTAAAAGTTTCTTTAATGAAAATTTATCCGATGAAACTTTTATAGACAATCTAAAATTAAAAATATCACCAACTTGTTGAATATCAACAACTAATATCTTTTTATTTAGTTTCCACTCCAACTTTAGCTCGGGCAAGCCGGATTTAAAAAGCCATTGTCCAAAAAACGATTCCATAGATTGTCCTGAAATGTTTTCTGCCATCACTATAAAGTCTTTTGTTGAAGCGTTTCTGTTGCGATACTTGGCATAAAATCGTTTCAACAATTCAAAAAACTTTTTATCCCCCATTTTGGTTCTTAACATATGCAAAACCCAAGCTCCTTTTTCATAAGAATTCGGATTTAAGAGATTGAAAAGTCGTCGGGTCTCCATATAAACCACCGGTTTGGAACCGGACTTATTGAAACGAATCACTTTTTTTCGCTCCATTCTCATGCGTTGTTTTAGCCGCTCTATCCCATATTTGTGTTCCAAATAAATATCGGTTAAATAGGTAGCAAAACCCTCACTCAGCCAAATATCTTTCCAATTCTTCTCTGAAACGGCATTGCCAAACCATTGATGTGCCACCTCATGTGCCACCAAATTCTCTATTGATTTTGTTCCGTCAGCAGAATTTTCATAATAAAAAATATTACCGGCATTTTCCATACCGCCAAAACGAGTCTTAGATTGTATGTTAGATAATTTTTGATAATTATAAGAACCTATAAGACTGTCATAAAACTTCAGAACATTAATTGAGCACTTATAATCATCAAATCCGACAATCGGAGTATCTTCAAATATCCAACTACTCACCGGAATACATTTATCGAACAGCTTGACGATTGAATAATTTTTGATGTTGAAATCTGCTGCTGCAAAAACCATCACTTTGGTTGGATAAGAAACTTTTGTTTGAAAATGATGTGTAGAAAAATCCTTTCGGTGCGTTATCTTTTTTAAAATCCCCGAGGCAATCACTTCATAATGTTGTGGTGCCGTGATATGAAAATCAACCGATGCCTTGTCAGACGGATGGTCAAGCACAGGCAACCAATATTGCGCCCGATTAGGCCAATTATCACCAAAAAAAGTACGTTTGCCATATTTGTTCTTCTTGATATATAAACCGTCTTCCGGGACACCGGAATATATAATTTTGATTCTTAAGGTATCCTTCTCTCGCCAACTCCCGGGATTATAAATAACAATTTTATCCTGTTGATGTTTGTAAAATATTTTTGTGCCGGAAATCGTCTCAACGGAACCAATGCTCATCCCTCTTCCAGAATCATTTCTGTTTTTAAGTTGCAGATAGAATAAATCAACTGTCTGCTTGAGCAAAATAGTTTCCGTGGCAACGGCAAAGATGCTGTCGGATGTGTCTGATATTTTGATTTGAAAATCATAATGCAATATATCAATTTTGTCTTTTTGCGTATTCGTAAATTGTGCATGCATAAATGATGACACAAACAATAATAAAATTAAAATTTGCTTTTTTCGGGAGAAAAGACCTACTAGATTTAACCCAATCCGGTTAAATATCATTGTATGCACAATCATTGCTGAAATATTTTTTCCTGTTAAAAAAGTCAATCATTCTATTTTTTCTTAGACCTACTAGATTTTTGAAACCTAGTAGGTCTAAGAAAAAATATTAAAATTACCAGATTTTTACACGATCTTCAGGTTTCATATACATGCCGTCACCTTCCTTGATATTGAATGCTTTGTAAAACTCATCTACATTTTTCAAAGGTTGTGTGGCTCGTACTTTTCCCGGAGAATGCGGATCTGTTTTAATTTGTTGCTTGAGCGCTTTATCTCTGCTTTTTGTACGCCAAACTGTTGTCCAAGACATAAAAAATCGTTGCTCGGGCGTATATCCTTGTATTTTTTCCGGTTTTTTATGATCCGCAAAATACAGCTGCAAAGCGGTGTAAGCGGCATTTGTCCCCCCTAAATCACCTATATTTTCACCCGATGTAAATTCTCCATTGACAAAAACTCCGGGCAATACTTCTATTTTTGAAAATTGTGCTCCCAGTTTTTTAACCAATTTATTGAATTGTTCAAAATCTTTTTTTGTCCACCAATTTTGAAAATTTCCGTCGGCATTAAACTTGGCTCCTTGATCATCAAATCCGTGCGAAATTTCATGTCCTATTACAGCACCCATTCCGCCGTAATTCACAGCTTCGTCTGCACGGTAGTCATAAAACGGAGGTTGTAAAATTGCCGCAGGAAAAACAATTTCATTATACAGCGGATTATAATAAGCATTGACAATTTGCGGCGCCATGCCCCATTCTGTTTTATCTACGGGTTTTTTGAGTTTCTCAATATCTTCATTGAAACTCCAATGGCTGACATTCATTGAATTATCAAAATAATTTCCTCCTTCATCAGTGCCTTTTATTTCAAGTGCGCTATAATCTTTCCACTTATCAGGATATCCTATTTTTACTTGAAGGCGTTCTACCTTTTCAATGGCTTTTTTCTTGGTTTCTTCACTCATCCAAGTAAGTTCTGAAATTCTTTTTTTATAAGCTTTTTGCAGATAAGTTACCATTTCTCTTGCTTTTGTTTTTGCTTTAGGCGGAAACATTTTGTCCACATAAAGTTTTCCAACCGCTTCACCGATAGACCAGTTCACCGTTGATAAAGCTCTTTCTTTCAGAGGCTTTCTTTCTTTTTGTCCGCTTAGGGTTTTGCCATAAAATTCCCATGATGCATCAGAAATATACGTGCTTAATTCGCCCGTGGAACCATTAAAAACCGTCCAAGTCAGATAGTCTTTTATTTGGTTTATATCGTTGTTTTTCAAGACATTGTTCACTTCTTTCATATATTTTGGCTGTGAAATAACCAAAGTGTCAAGATCTATATTAAGTTTTGATAAATATTTTTTCACATCAATATCCGGCATCAGTTTTTGAAAATCTGCAATAGACATAGGATTATAAGTATTTTCAGGCTTACGTCTTTCTTCTTTAGTCAATTTAGCTTTTGCCAATTGTGTCTCCAATGCCAAAACATTCCGATTAAAATTACTTACGGTTTGCTTGGTCTGAAATACAAAATTCATCATCCTACTGACATGATTCAAATATTGTTGACGTATTTTCTTGGAATCTTTATCATCGGCAAGATAATAATCCCGTTCGGGAAGTCCTGCTCCGGCAGGTCCTACATATAAGGTATTTTTATTGCTGTTTTTCATATCAGCGTAAATTCCGATTCCAAAAAAAGCAGAAGGAAGAACAGGCTCATATTTTGCCATAAAAGCCAACACATCTTCTTTTGTTTTGATTTGAGCAATCTCGTCCAAATAAGGCTTGATTGGTGCAATGCCCAGTTCATTTCTTTTTTTCACATCCATGATTGTAGAAAAATAGTCAATCGCTTTGCGTTGGTCTGTTCCTTTTTGATATTGATTGGACTTTATAGACGATTCTAAAATTTTCAGTGTGTTGAGATC
Organism: uncultured Flavobacteriaceae bacterium; assembly: GCA_964489245.1. Classification (GTDB taxonomy): domain Bacteria; phylum Bacteroidota; class Bacteroidia; order Flavobacteriales; family Flavobacteriaceae; genus CAZAXU01. Next base: position 2,760 of record CAZAXU010000001.1, on the reverse strand, counting down.
GGTTTTTTTACGCAATTCACTGAAACTGCCCCAGCTGGATCTGTCTGCAGGGATTTTTGTAGTTTCCATCCACTTTCCATTAACAAAAGTATAGAAGTCGTCTTGTGGTCTGACATTTGTGTTCATCAATTCCGGGTTGAGTCCTATTTCCTGTTTGGTCAGTTTTTCTTTTTTTTGTGTTTTTTCAACTTTAACACTAGTGCAAGAGGTTAATCCAACCGAAAATAGAATAACTAACAGGGTTATTTTTTGAATTTTCATATCGTTTTTTGTTTTTTTGATTATTTATCTCTCACAAATATAAGTCATTGAACGACAATAACTGTTAAAGATTCGTTATTATTTATGCCGGCAGTGTTTTTGAATGGTTAAAACCCGCGTTTAAAAACTTTTTAAAAAAAAGACCTATCAGGTTTGGGGAATCCGGTAGATCTTTTTTTTTAACTTTTAATAAATATATGCCTATCTTTGATGTGCTTGCGGCAATTGTATGAGAACGGCATATAAAAACACCTTCACTTTTAGGCTACAAAAAACTCGATTTAGCATCACCGCTTTGATATTAGCAATTTACAGTCATTAATTAAATTATTGACAAATGTTTTTTTTATCTTTTTATCCAGTTTTCGATTTTAATTTTTTCGATTCTGTCAAATTCCTTTACATTTTCCGTTACCATTATCAGGTTGTTGGCAATGGCTGTTGTTCCGACTAGCAAATCAAAATCGCTTATCATTTTTCCTTTCTTTCGTAATTTTACTTTTTGTTTGCCGTACTCTCTAATTCCGCCCAAAATAGGTAAAATAACAACTTGTTCCGAGAAAGTGTCTATCAGTTGAAAATTCTTTTTAGGATATTTACTATTCTCTGCTCCAAAAACCAATTCGGCTAATGTGATTTCTGAAATAGCACAATTTTTCAGCCCAATTTCTTGTATTTTCTCGATTAGATTAAAATCTCCGCGAAAAAAATGAATGCAAATATTTGTGTCGAGTAAATATTTCATTAGATGCTGTCTATATCTCTTGGTTCAACTCTTGAATTCTTGATTTCTTCAATGATTTCATCAGTTGTTTTATCATCTTTCCATGCGCCGAAAAGCGAAGCAACATCAAATGATTTCTTTTCTTTTAATTCAAGCGAATTGGTCAGCTTAATAATCAAGTTCTTTTTTGTATTATTATCAAACCTTGTCAAATAGCCAAAATATTTATCTAATATCTTATTTGTTATAGTTAAATTTCCCATGCCACAAAGTTAATCATTTTTTAATCAACTTTAAATTACTTATATTGTCTTTGTCATCAAATATTTTCACAAAGTATATGCCGTTTTGAAAAAACGACAGGCTGATTTGAATTTCTTTTTGATTATTAAATTTCTGATCAAAAATAAGTTGTCCGTTAACGTTTGTTATTTTAATTTTTTGGATTTCTCCTTCACCTATTTTGATATTTAAAATATCAGTAGCAGGATTAGGATACATTTCAAATGTTGCTTTGTCATTTTTTTCAATTCCAAGGTGATTTTGGGATATGAAATAAATCCTCATATTCATACACATCTGAGCTGTTTCATCATAAGGCGCTATGTCTATATATCGCCTTCCAATTTCATCTTGCTTCACAACACCAACACCGTTGACGTTGTATTCAGTGAAATTACTTGGGACAGTCCATAAGCCCCAAGATCTTGCATCAGTTCCTTCCTGAGGTATATTACTTTCCTGATCTATGATGACATAACTTACAGGAAAGTTGTTTTTATGGACTAGACTTCCATTTTCTTCATAAACATTCTCAACTACACCTACAATATGATGAGTTGAAATGTTGTTTAAGTGGATTTCTCCACTTGGTTCAGTGAAGATATCTGTATACGCAAACCAAAAATAGACTCCGTTTGTGTCTGGAAGGTTTACCCCTGCAAAACTTTTATTGTTTCCTACATATTTAATGGCTATAATAGCTCTATCTTCTTGAATTTCTATGTATTTATACCCAACAATCCAATGATCCATTGTATAATCTATCTTCTTTTTAGTTTTATTATGTATCGAAAGTGTTTTTTCATTTCCGTTGCTGAATAGATAAATATCTTTTCCGCATGTTCCAATAAAACCATTATTGAGGATAGTTACATTACTTAGCGGATTCGTCCATTGTGGATAACTAAAATTCATACCTCCAATTGTAGGAATTGAATTTATTTTCACCAAACTTCCATCCCAGTTATGGTAGGTCGTTTTTTTGACTGTGTTGTTAGTCCAAAGCAACTTGTCTCTAAATCGATCATAGGTAATAATGTCTATATTAGACGGCGCTACATTATGTAGCAAAATATTGCCGTTATTGGCATCGATTTTCCAGTAGTGTGTCACACGCCCCGGTGTTCTCCTGGTTTTTACAAAAATGTTATTGTCTGTAGTTTTAACAATATCACTAATAGCGTCCGGAAAATCACCGAGGTAACTTGCCCAAGTTGGGCTGTCAAATGTGGTGATGTTGTGTTCTTCGTTACCACCATGGTAGCTGATAACACTATCCCAACCTGATGATAAGAAATCGTAATTTGGAGTTAGTTTAATGTCTAAATATAGAATTCCACTAATAAGTTTTGGTTTTAGTGTAATTCCTCTGACTAATTTTTCTTCAATCAGTGTTGAATTAGCCTTATTATATTTTGATATTTTATTCCAGCTTCCACCTGATACAATTACCTCTACTGTTCCAATTATATATACATAGTTATCGTCAAATA